>CAZXTW010000016.1:0-22676 GCA_964643525.1 uncultured Roseivirgaceae bacterium | reverse complement strand
TTATATTACAGTTACAGGCATAGGCAGTGACAAAGGCAGGGCTGTTGCGCTACTGAACAAAATATTTACCCATCAATATGGTAAGGTTCAGTCTGCTTCAATTGGTGACAGTGCAAATGATGTACCTATGCTAGATGTGACAGACCATGCCTATATTGTTCAAAAGCCTGATGGCCAATGGCATGCTCAAAACCCCACTTACAATTGTATGCCGGGTATAGGGCCATTAGGCTTTAACCTGGCCATAGCACACCTTGGGTGGACTTAATTAAAGCCTGCTGACTCTACCTTGAACCTGTTGCCCCCACCCAAGTAATGAAGGTGCTTGAATTCCCATTAACTTCCAAATTCAATTAATTTTCGCGCTTGGGGGGTATGGGCTTGTTGTTGCGCCATTTGATCCGGTAAAACACATGGTAATTAATACCTACGTTACTGCTTTGATTGGCACGGCCAAAGCCAGGAATATCAAAAGGAGTCAGTTCATCAGCACCTTTTATTTGTTTAGAAAACTTTAGGCGTACTGTATAGCCCAGGTATAGCTGGTGCCAAATGCGCACCTTCATACCTGCCACAAACTCAAACCAGCGTACTGAAAGGTCAGGGTTGCTATTGGTAATGGTTTGGGTACCCCACACATCGTCAGTAACAGTATAGGTAATGGCATCAGTATAATTGGCCTGGGCGTACCTAAAGCCTCCAAAAGCCACATTCTCGTCAAGATTGGTATACAAAAAGTTATAGTCAAGGCCAAAACGAAAGTAACTGCCATCAGTACTATACGTAAAATCAGTTTCATTGCGCGTTAAGGTTTGGGTGCCGTAGCTACCGGCAACAAAAAAGCGCCCCAGATCAACATCGGCATTAAACTCAAACTGTTGCAGGTCTTCATCAATAATGGTAAGTACCACATTGCTAAGGTCTACCCCCAGGCGTAGGGCTGATGGGGCCGTGTAGTGCTCAAGCTTTACCTTTGGGGCTTTGCCAGGTTGTTGCTGTGGTGCAGGTTCAGGCTGTTGTGTAGGCTGGTTAGGCTGCTGGGCCAGTGTGTAGGTAGTGCCTAGTAAAACTAGTATACAGATAATCGCCCACTCTACTACCAGGCGCTTGCCAGGCTTAATGATGGCATTATTGTGCAATGTATAGTCTGATATTCGTTTCATTGAATTCATTTAAGAAATCGGTCACCACTACAGCAGAATCAAACGTAGTTTGTGTGCTGTCAACAGCCAGGTTGGTTACCACCTGCTCGGCTCCGCAACTGGGTGTAATGATGCGGCTGCGCAGGCTGTAAGTAACTGTCAGGCTATCAACCACCGTATCACGCACAAATATGTATTGTGTGGTTTCGGTAAATGGGTCAATAAAAAGGCCTACACCAATAATTGGGGTGGTATCATTCAGCACTGTGGTACTGATTGTAGGAGCAAAGATGGAATCGAACGAGAGACTGGTGCTGCCACCCGTAGCAGAATCTAAAAAGGTAACCAGCAAAGTGGTAGAGTTAGCACTTGAACAGTCGCTGTCGTCCTGGCAGGCACTTAGTAAGAAGCCGCTCAGCAACACCCACAGTAAAAGGCCCGCGAGCCCCCTGGGTAACTTGGCTGGCCCTGTTGGCCGGTTAATAGGTTGTTGTGTTTTGTGCATGGGTAAGCCTGTAGGCTCTGTGTTAAAAAACTAAGCCCCAAAGATATGATTCTATCCTATGAATAGTACATAATGAATCATGATTTGAGGCCAATCTTCTGCTATACACCAAAAAATGTACCATAACCTCCCTACAGGCAGGTTCATGCCTAAAATCATTTACCTGATTTTTTATGATTGCATAGCCCTACTAACAGGCAGCAATCAATGAGGCCCTGGCCAGTAAAGCTCAATCTATCAATTATCAATTCTTCATTACCAATTGAATGATTAGTTTTGCACCGTATAATAGAAAGGAGTGTTTTGAAGACGAAAGGCAGGAAACAAGATAAGGTAAATGTGGTGACACTGGGCTGCAGCAAGAACCTGGTAGACAGTGAGGTCATGATGACACAGCTACGTGGCAACGGCATTGATGTAGCCCATGAGGCTGTAACCGATGAGGCCAATATTGTGATTATTAATACTTGTGGTTTTATTGATAATGCCAAACAGGAAAGCATAGATACGATTTTACGCTACAGCGAAGCCAAGGCTGAAGGGCTGGTAGAAAAAGTATATGTTACGGGCTGCCTGTCACAACGCTACCGCGACGACTTACAGGCAGAAATACCGGATGTAGACGCCTGGTTTGGCACCATGGAACTGCCCCTGCTGCTGAAGCGCTTTAATGCCGATTATAAGCACGAACTTTTGGGTGACCGCATTACCACCACAGAGCGGCATTTTGCATATATGAAAATTTCTGAAGGGTGTGACCGCCCTTGTTCGTTTTGTGCTATACCACTAATGCGTGGTGGCCATGTAAGCCGACCCATAGAAGAACTGGTAAAAGAAGCTGCCAACCTGGCCCGCAACGGCACAAAAGAACTACTACTCATTGCACAAGACAGCACTTTTTATGGCCTGGATCTGTATAAAAAACGCCGTCTGGCAGAGTTGCTTGACCGCCTGGCAGATGTGGAGGGCATAGAGTGGATACGCCTGCACTATGCCTACCCCAGTGCGTTCCCTCTTGATGTGCTTGACGTGATGGTCCGCCGCCCCAATATTTGTAATTACCTTGATATGCCCCTGCAACACGGCAGCACGCATATGCTAAAACTAATGCGCCGGGGCATTACGCGCGAGAAAACAGAGGCCCTTATAGATACCATTAGAGAAAAGGTACCCGGCATAGCGCTTCGCACCACATTAATTGCCGGCCACCCTGGCGAAACTGAGGCTGAATTTGAAGAAATGATGGGATTTGTAGAACGCAGCCGCTTTGAGCGACTGGGTGTATTTACCTACAGCCACGAAGAGCAAACTCATGCGCACAATACCCTGAAAGATGAATTACCTCAAGAGGTGAAAGAAGAGCGGGCCAACACTGTAATGGCCCTACAGGAAGGTATTTCACTAGAGCTGAACCAGCAACGTATTGGGCAAACGTATAAAGTGCTGATAGACCGCCTGGAGAGCGGGCAGTACGTGGGCCGCACCGAATATGACAGCCCTGAAGTAGATAATGAGGTGGTAATTGATGCAACCGACAGATACTTGCGTATAGGTGATTTTGTACCCGTGAAAATTACGGACGCCACAGAGTTTGACCTTTACGGCCAACCTGTAATTTAACCGACAGTTTGGCCCATGCCCGAACTGTACTTTTGTTGAGCAACACGTGTAATCATTCATGAAGTTAGAAAAAGTACCCCTGGAAGCTACCGGCCTGTTTGCGCCGGTATTTTTAGATTATTTGGCTGGCAAAAGTGCACTAAAGGCCTTTTACAACAGAAAACCTCAACTGGCCTCGTTTGAGGGGCAGCTGGCAGAAAAACAACTGCCTACCAGCACACGCCAGGTACTGCAAAAAGTATTACGGCAACAATACCAGGGTCATGCCATTTCAGGCCTGGTAAGTAGTAACCTGCACTTACTAAGTGAGCCAACCACCTTTACAGTAACCACCGGCCACCAGTTGAATATTTGCACAGGGCCCCTGTATTTTATATACAAAATAATTACAGCTATTAACACGTGTAAGGCCCTGAAGGCTGCCTACCCGGCACATGATTTTGTGCCCGTATATTGGATGGCAACTGAAGACCACGATTTTGAGGAGATTAACCACTTTAGCCTGTTTGGGCAAAAGTATACCTGGGAAACCGACCAGGAGGGGGCCGTTGGCAGGTACAACCCCAGCAGCTTAAAGGCAGTGCTGAACCAACTGCCAGAGGCTGTGCCTTTGTTTGAAGAAGCCTACAGCACGCAGCCTACACTGGCACAGGCCGTGCGCCATTATGTAAACGCTTTGTTTGGCCATGAAGGTTTGTTGGTAGTCGATGCGGACGACCCCCAGTTGAAGCAGGTGTTTGCTCCGGTCATTAAAGACGACCTACTGAACCACGCCGCCAACGACCTGGTGGAAGAACGCAGTGCTAAAATGGCCAGCATGGGCTATAAAACACAGGTTTACCCACGCACCATTAATTTCTTTTATTTAGACAACGGACTAAGGGGCCGTATTGTGCGTGAAAATAGAGAGTATAAGGTATTGGGCACTGAGCTGGTGTTTACTGAAGCTGAGATACTAGCCCTGGTAGAAAGCCACCCTGAGCGGTTTAGCCCCAATGTAATTCTGCGGCCACTATACCAGGAAATGATTCTGCCCAACCTGGCCTATATTGGCGGTGCGGCCGAGGTGAGCTACTGGCTACAGTTAAAGGGCGTGTTTGACCATTACAAAGTACCCTACCCCATTGTGATGCCCCGTAACCTGGCCCTGTACCTGCCCCGTACGGTAGCTAAAAAACGCCAAAAGATTGCCATTGATACAGCTGATTTGTTTTTGGGCACTACCGCCTTGAAAAAACGGTATGTAGCGCGCAATGCGCAAAGTGAACTGACCATTGAAGAAGAGCGCAACAAGCTAACTTGTGTGTTTGACCAGCTGATTAAGAAGGCTGTTGAGTTGGATAAATCATTAGAAGGCTGGGCAGGTGCGGAGAAAAATAAGCTGATAAAGAGCCTTGAAAATATTGAAAAACGCCTGCAAAAAACTGAAGAACGCAAGCATGAAACGGCCCTGAAGCAGTTGGAGGCAATAAAAGAAAAGCTTTTCCCGAACAATGGGTTGCAAGAACGCACCGAAAACTTCCTTAATTTTTATCTGAACAATAACGATTTTATTCATAACTTGACCGTGCAATTTGACCCGTTTGACTACAGGTTTCATGTGCTGGTTGATGATGAATAAGAGTGAACTAAGAAAGATTTATAAAGCAAAGCGCCGGGCACTGAGTGATGCAGACTTTGCCGCCATAAATGAGCGGCTTTTTAGCAGGTTTTTTGATGAGCTTGATGCTACCCTGACCGAGATTGATTACCTGCACACTTACCTGCCCATTACCCGCCTGCGCGAGGTAGATACGCTAGCCATAATTCAGATGCTGAAGAAACGCTACAGCAACGTGGGCCTTGTACTGTCTCGCACTGACATGGCCCAAGGCACTATGAGCAACCATCTGGTAGTAGGCCAAATGTCACTTGTTGAAAACGATTGGGGCATACCTGAACCACAGAACACACAACCGTTTGATGGGATTTTAATTGATGTGGTTCTGGTACCTTTACTAGTAGCCGATAAGCATGGGCACCGGGTGGGCTATGGCAAGGGCTTTTATGACCGCTTTTTGGGCCAACTACGCCCTGATGCTTTGAAAGTGGGGTTGTCGTTATTTCCGGTAATTGACCATATTGATGATACCAACGAACACGACGTGCCGCTTGATTTAATAATTACCCCCTAACTTGTAAGTCTAGCTATAGCCCGTAAACACAATTATAAGAGAAGGTTCAGTAGTAGAAAGAAAGCAGCCTGTATGGCCAGCAAGGCAGGGCCTACTTTGTTGTTTGTGGGGGGCACCAGTTTGTGGAATAGCAGCTGTAAGGCAAATGCCGTAGCAAACCAGCCTACATAGTTGCGCAGCGGAATAGTTTCTCGATGCCATTGCCAAAAATCAAGTACCATTGCCATAGGCTCAATCAGATAATCCAGCCCCACCATAATAAGGGCAGCTGCCAGTGCCCTGGCCAGATAGGGTAACCTGAATGTACTTACCAGTATGCCCGAAGCATAAACAAGTATGGCCCAGTTCACACCAATCATTAGCGGCACCTGAAACAGTTTGGGCCCAAGAGTTGGTCCGTACCAGTATTGCCCAAACACCACCCCTGTGTGCACACCCACCACTTCTATAAAAAAGCCGACTAAAAAAGCAACAACCACAGCCACAATGTGTGGCGTACGCCAACGGCCATGGTTTAAGAACAGCAAGGCGGCAGATATGAGCAGGTTTACTGGTGTAAGGGGCTGTACCAGCCCCCTGAAGCTTGTGGCCAGCCCTATGATACCTACAATGTGAAGTATAAGCAGTATGGTAATGGCCACATGGCTTTTATGGCTCATGTAGGTTTTAAAGTTGGCTATATAGGTAGTGCTTCGGCTCATAAGTTAACGAAACAAGTCAGCCACGATTTTGGCCGAAAGCAGGCATAGGGGTATGCCCCCGCCAGGGTGTACACTACCCCCGCAAAAGTATAGCCCTTTTATTTTTTGGGTAAAGTTAGGGTGCCTTAAAAAAGCACTGTAGCGGTTGTTTGAGCTGGTGCCATATAAAGCCCCCAGGTATGACGCTGTTTTTTGTTCAATACCTTCTGGGGTAAGTACAGCTTCTGTTTGAATATGCTGGCTCAGGTTTACTGACAGTTGCTGTGACAAACGTTTTATTACCACCTGCCTCAACTGGTCAGTAATTTCGGGCCAGTTTTGGCCTTTATTACAGGGTACATTAATCATGACAAACCAGTTTTCACAGCCCTGAGGTGCATCGGCCTGATTGTGCTTTGAGGTAATGTTTACATATATAGTAGGGTCTGTATGAATTGTATAATCTTTGAATATGGCTTTGAACTCTTCTTTATAATTACTTCCAAAGAATATATTGTGCAGCTTTAGCTCAGGAAACACTTTGTTAATACCCCAGTAAAATATCAGGGCAGAGCTTGAGCGCTCTTGCTTCAAAGTTTTTTCTGGGGCAGGCACGTTAGGCAACAGCCGGCGGTAAGTAGGGTAAATATCCATATTACTCACTACACGCGTAGCAGGCTGGTGGCCTGCCTCTGTTTTGATACCATTTACGCCTTTTCCATTTAAGGTAATTGCCTTTGCTGGCGCATTAAAGTGAAACTGCACGCCCAAGTCTATAGCCAGCTGGTAAATGCTGGTGGTAATGGCATGCATACTGCCTTCAGGAAAAAAAGTGCCCATGTTGTGCTCAAGGTGCGGAATGAGGTTCAGCACACCTGGGGCCAGGTATGGGCTTGAGCCATTATAGGTAGCATACCTGTTAAAGAGTTGTACAAGCTTTGGGTGGCGTAATTTGGCCTGGTTTACCTGATGCATGGTGCTAAACAAGCCTAACAGATGCAGGTTGGCCATAGGCCCCAGCACATCTTTACTCACATAGGTTTGCAACCGGTGCAGAGATTTTTCAAGAAAAAGTCGCCCTGTGGTATTAAACAGTTTCTCGCTACGCTTCAGATAACTGGTCACTACTTGTGCAGGTACACCCAGCACCTCTTCTACCTCTTGCCCAAAGCGCTTGCGGTTGGTATACGCATTAAGTACGGTTCCATCCTGGTAAAAGTACTTGCAGGCTACCTCTAACTTTTGGTACTTAAAATAACCAGCTGGGTTGAGCCCGGCAGTACGGTACAGGTCATCAACCAAATGGGGCATGGTAAACAACGAAGGGCCGGCATCAAAGCGGTAGCCATCCTGCTCAATAAGGCTCAGCTTACCGCCGGGGTAGGGGTTGGCTTCAAATATCTTAACTTTGTGGCCTGCTGCAGCCAGGCGTACACTGGTGGCGAGCCCGGCTATGCCTGCCCCTACTATATTAACTGTATGTGTTTTTGCTTGTGCCATATACCACCAACTGAGCCGTTACCTATGTTTGTACTGCCTGCTGCCTGTTACGGCGGCAACGCTCACTACAATATTTTACCTCATGCCAATGCCTTTCCCATTTCTTCCGCCAAGTAAAAGGCCTTAGGCATACTACACAAGTTTTTTGGGGCAGATCGGCCTTCTTTTTCACGATTGGTTCAATGCTGTTTTGTATGTATCGAGCACGCGCTGGCGGGCAAAAGCATGATTTACCATTGGTGGGGGGTAGCCAAACTCCTGAAACTCGGGCACCCAATGCTTAACATACTTAAGCTGTGGATCAAACTTTTTGGTTTGCAACTCTGGGTTAAATACCCTGAAGTAGGGGGCAGCATCACAACCAGAGCTGGCCGCCCATTGCCAACCACCATTATTAGAGGCCAACTCAAAATCAAGCAGCTTTTCAGCAAAGTAAGCCTCACCCCAGCGCCAGTCAATCAATAAATGTTTTACTAGAAAGCTGGCCGTAATCATACGCACCCGGTTATGCATAAAGCCAGTAGCGTTCAACTCGCGCATACCGGCATCAACAATGGGGTAACCTGTTTTACCCTGCTTCCATAGTTCAAACTCAGCCTCGTTATTACGCCAGGGTATTAAATCGTAGGCGGGCTTAAATGCTTTATTAACCACATGCGGAAAGTGCCACAGTATAGCCATGTAAAAGTTGCGCCAAATCAATTCGTTCAACCACTTTTCATTGGTATTATAAGCCAACCGTGTGAGTCGCCTGATACTTACCGTACCAAAACGCATGTGCACACTTAGGCGAGTAGTACCGTTTTTAGCAGGTAGGTCTCTATCAAGGTGGTAGTTTTTAATAATGGCCTCATCAGCAGCACCTTCAGGAAAGGCTATGCCACAGGGCTCAAACCCTATATCAGCCAGGGTGGGCATAGGCAGTGGTGCTACCTGAAGCAGGTTATCAAGATGTTGCTCTGATGGGAAACTGGTCAGTACTTCAGTGGAAATAGCTTTTTTCCACTTTTTCATATACGGTGTAAACACAGTATAGGGGGCGCCATCATCTTTTACTACTTCACTCTTTTCAAACACCACTTGGTCTTTATAGGTATAAAATGGTATTTGGCGGTGCTGCAACAAATCAGCTATAGCTGCATCTCGCATGGTGGCGTAAGGCTCATAGTCATGGTTGGTATATACCGCTTTTATCCGGTACTGTTCTACCAGCTGGTTAAATACTTGCTGGGGGCTGCCCTGCTGCACCAGCAGGCTGCCCCCATGCTGTTGGTACTGGGCCTTTACGGCTTGCAGTTGCTCATGAATAAAACCAATGCGGGCATCGGCCTTGTTGGTTAGCTTTTCAAGTATGTGTTGGTCAAAGATGAACAGCGGCAACACCTGCTGGTGTTGCGAAAGTGCTTGAAACAGGCCATGGTTATCGGTAAGCCTAAGGTCACGCCGGTGCCAGAACAGCACAAGCTCTTGGTTGGTGTCAATCATGGAAGCCCTCCAATTGGGTCAGAGCAATATTTGGTTTTGCGTAAGAAAGGCGGGTCAGCTTATTGGTATTGTGGTAGGCATCAGTACCAGAAAGAGCAATGGTGCGCGCCTTTTGAATATCAAGGTAACCATCAGCCGCCTGGGCGGCTTCAGGGTAAAACACTTCAGTAATACGGCCTATAACCAGAACGGTACCATTGAGCTCAATAGGCATGGTTTGCGCCAGTTGCAAGCCAATACGCACGTGTGCCTCTGCCACATAAGGTGCCTGATGCGTGGCAGAGTAAATTGGAGTTAGGCCGACAGCCTCAAACTCAGATACCTCTTCAGGGTAGCGGGCAGCGGTTTGGTGGCCTTGCTCATATATGCTATCATTTACGTGGTTTAGGGTGTAACTGCCTGTGGCCAGTATGTTTTCGTAGCTGTGCCTCGGTACAACCGGAGGCCTTACTACCATGCCCAGCAAGGCAGGATCTGACCCAAGATGTACCACCGAGCTAACAATAGCCAAATTATGAACCCCTTCAAGGTTTTGTGAGCCCACCAGGTTGGCACTTTTAAAGCCACTAAGCGAATTGACAAAGGCAGCTCTGTAGCGTTTATCCATAGCCTGGATATCAGCCACTGATACGTAAGATGTTTGCATGCTAACAGTAGTTTGTAGGTTTATAACGGCCTGATGGCCGACATGCCACCATCAACTCCAACTACTTGCCCTGTAATAAACGCCGCCTGAGGCGAAAGTAAAAAGGCTGCCATCCCGGCAATCTGTTCTGCTGTGCCTACTGCTTTGAGGGGGTGCCTTTGGGCTGAAGCAGCCCTCTTTTCGTCAGTGCCCAACAAGCGTGCCGCCAACGGGGTATCTGTAATAGAAGGGGCTACTGCATTGACCCTAATACCAGGTGCCAGCTCTGCAGCTAATGAGCGTGTTAGACCTTCAACAGCTCCTTTAGCTGCAGCAACTGATGCATGAAAAGGCATGCCCTGGCCCACAGCAACCGTACTGAAAAGCACTATAGAGGCATTGCCAGCTTTTTTTAGTGGTTTGAGGCATTGCTTTACTACTCGAATGGCCCCAAGCACATTTAACTGGTAATCATCTATATATTCCTGATCAGAAAGCCTGTGAAATGGCTTTAGGTTTATGCTGCCGGGGCAGTACACTAAGCCATGAATTGCCTCAGGTAATGGTTGTAAGGGTTCAGTAGCGGTTGCCTGGTAGGGTAAATAGGTGGTGTTGGGTGGCGTATTGGAGGTTTCAGCACGGCCAGTAAAAATTACGTGGTGGCCAGCGTTACTAAGCTGTTGAACCAAAGCAGCACCAATACCCTTGGTGCCGCCAATGACCACATAGTTCTGTTGAGACATGGCTATGATTTAGCTGATAGTTCCTGAATTTTTAAAGCCATTGCTTCTGCCTCTTCTATCTCCTTGGCATACAACTTCAGGTCGCCCGACCGCTGAATGTCACGGGCGCGCTCCATCTTCTTTTCGTAATCCTTTTTAAGTTGTTTTAACGGGTCTTTTTTAAATAAGCTAAGCATAACAGATCAAATAGATTTATATAATTTTTTTATCGGCCATGAGTTGTATGGCTATTTTAAACCAATAGGTAAAATCTTCAGGGCGTTGGGCTATATGCTGCTGAACCGTTTTAAGCGCCATAAACTGGGCATCAGTAGCTTCATCAGGGTTTAGCTCAGGCTTTTGGTTGTATTGGCCTATCAGCACATGGTCAAGTTCATGCTCTACCAGATTGTTGTCAAGATCTACCTTATAAATGAAGTGAAACGCCTTTTGCATTTGGCAGTCAAAGCCCATTTCTTCTTTCAGGCGGCGGTGTGCAGCTTGTTCAACACTTTCGTCAGGTCTGGGGTGCGAGCAACAGGTGTTGGTCCATAAACCACCAGAGTGGTACTTATGAGGGGCACGTTGTTGAAGCAACAATTCGTTGCGGTCATTGAAAACAAATATAGAAAAAGCCCTGTGCAATACGCCCTGACGGTGCGCCTCGAGCTTTTCCATGGTGCCTATAGCTTCATCAAATTCATTAACCAGTACTACTTGCTCCGTCATATTGGGTTATTTTCTTACGTACCTCACTTAAAACATTGCGTTGCGCCTCACTTATATGGCTGCTTTCGCTTAACTCATTAATAATTGCGGGTAGCCATTGATATACGCTATTAGTTACCTGCACAGATGCCAACAGTTCAAGAATTTTATTGAGGTCACTATTAATGTGCTGGTTGTAACCAACCATAGCAGGTGTATTTTTTTGCAATACGTATCGGATAAACCTAATTTCTATGTTGTGAGGTTCCGTTTGAATAGCATTGTCTATTTTTTTTGTAGCACTGATAAAGCGGCTTAACTTAAGTACAGGGTTAAATACCCCTTTAGCTTGCATAGCCAGTGCCATGCCTTCATAGGCTTGTGTTGTGGGGCTTTTTTGTACAGTTTTTAGGTGAGCCAATAGTACTTTTGGAGCAGACCGATTTGTTGAGAACTGCATAAACAGCTCTCTGCATTTATTTATTGCCTGTTGCACTGACACTACTAAATTCTATTCATACTATGCCGCACATAGCAGCCCAGCAATAAGGCAAACTTTTTCTGGTTGGGTATTCGTACGCGTTCTTCCAGTATACCTTCAGAAGGTATATTCTGTATTTTCCTGAATAAAGAGTGGTAGTATACGTAGGCCACATACACGCCAAACCGGGCACCCTTAGGCAGCATTTTGATACCTTCATAGCCCTGCTTAAACTCGTCTGCAATTTCTTTTTCAAGTAGTTGCTTACTCTGTTCGTCAAGCTGGCTAATATCAACACCTGGAAAATAAGTTCGGCCCAATGCCTCGTAGTCTTGACTGATGTCGCGTAAAAAATTAATTTTTTGAAAGGCTGAACCAAGCTGCATGGCATAGTATTCAAGCTCCTTATAACGCTTTTGATTACCCTCACAAAACACTTTCAAGCACATGAGCCCTACTACCTCTGCTGAGCCCAGCACATATTGCTTGAGCTCTTCTTCACTCATATAGTCGGTCTTATATAAGTCCATCTCCATACTTTTCAGAAAAGTATCAATCAGGTGGCGGTCAATATTATAGGCATGTACAGCCTCTTGAAAGCTGTTTAAAATGGGGTTGAGGCTGATTTTCTCGTCAATAGCCCGGTAGGTATCTTCTTTAAATCGATTTAATAAATCTTCTTTATCAAAATCATGAAAAGTGTCCACAATCTCATCAGCAAAGCGAACAAAGCCATAAATGGCATAAATAGGATCATGAAACTTTTTGTGCAAGAACCTGATACCTAATGAAAACGAAGTGCTGTATGCATTTGTGGTAAGCTTACTGCATTTTCTAGATACCTTATCAAATAGCTGCTTCATAATGTACTTACTTTAATTCTTTTACAAGTTCATTGGCCACTACCTGTCCTGATATGAGTGATGGAGGCACACCAGGTCCTGGAACAGTTAACTGCCCTGTATAGTAGAGGTTTTTTACTTTCTTACTTTTTAGACTTGGCTTTAAAATTGCGGTTTGTAAGAGGGTATTTGCCAGCCCATAAGCGTTGCCCTTGAAAGAATGATAGTCGTTAATAAAGTCTATATGCGCATAGCTTTTCTTAAATACAATATGAGGCCTTATGGTTTGATTGGTGAGTCGTTCTAATCTATCGAGTATTAAATTAAAGTATTTTTCTCTGATATCCTCATTATCATCAATACCAGGTGCCACCGGCATGAGTATAAAAACATTTTCACACCCTTCTGGCGCGGCGGTAGCATCTGTTTTTGAAGTCACTGACACATAAAACAATGGCTTTTCAGGCCATTTTGGCGTTTCATATATTTCTTGAGCGTGCAGTTCAAATGATTCGTCAAAAAACAAGTTGTGGTGTTGTAGATTTTGAAGTTTTTTATTGAGCCCCAAATAAAAAATGAGTGACGAAGGGGCCACCACTCTTTTTTGCCAGTATTGGTCTGTGTAGCTTCTGTGCGAAGCAGGCAATAAGGCAGATTCTACATGGTGGTAATCTGCGCCTGCCACTACAGCGTCAACCATAAAAGAGCCTTGACTAGTGACTACTTGCGTAGCTCTGTTTTTTTCGACTACAATACTTTTTACTTCATGGTTTAGCTTGATGTTTACGCCCTGCTCAATAGCCAGCGTTTCCATAGCCTTAACAATTTGGTACATACCACCTTTTGGGTACCAGGTGCCCAATTGCAGGTCAGCATAATTCATAAGGCTATACAATGCAGGCGTATTTTGCGGGGTAGCGCCAAGAAAAAGAATGGGAAACTCCATGAGCTTCACAATTTTCTCATTGGTAAAGTATTTGGCCACATGCTTCCGGATAGACTTGAAAATGTCCATCCGAACCATATCAGCCAAAAGCTTGATACTCATGAACTCAGTAACAGAGCGTCCCGGCTTGTATACCAGTTTATTGATACCTACCTGGTATTTATATGCCGCTTGTTTAAGAAAGGCATCAAGTTGTTCGCCACTGCCTGCCTCCAGGCTGTTAAATAAAGCCTTGAGCTCAGACATCTCTGCGGGAATGTTGAGTACCTCGTCTTGACTGTAAATTACGGCATATGATGGATCAAGTCTAATTAGCTCGTAGTAATCAGCTACAGACTTGCCAAACAAGTTAAAGTATGCTTCAAAAACATCAGGCATCCAGTACCAACTAGGGCCCATATCGAAAGTAAAGCCATTTGATGAAAATTGTCTGGCCCTGCCACCAGTTTGATCGTGTTTTTCAAGCAGGGTTACGTCATACCCCTTGTTGGCCAAACAGGTTGCCGCGGCCAGGCCCGAAAAGCCCGAGCCAATTACAATTATTTTCTTCACGTGCTAAACTTACTTCAACTCGAGCTTTTTGAGGGTGTATTGTAGCTCTTTTCTGGCAATATGAATTCTATTCTTTACTGTACCCAGAGGTATATTGAGCTTTTCAGCAATTTCAACATATTTGAATCCCCTGAAATACATTAGAAAGGGCTCTCTATAAACTTCTTCTAAAGCATTGATTGCCCTGTCAATAACTTTAATACCAAAGTTTTCATAGGCAAGATTTTCAATACTATTATCATTTGAATTGATGTAATGCAGGTTGTCAGTTGTATCAATGAAAGTTCTACGCTTCACCATGCGTTGGTAATTTGTGATGAAGGTGTTTTTCATGATAGTATACAACCAAGCCTTTAAATTAGTACCCTCCGCAAACTTATCTCTGTTGGTGTAAGCCTTCAAGATGGTATCTTGAATTAAGTCGTTGGCGTCTTCAACATCCTTAGTTAGCTTGTATGCAAATGGCTTCAGGCTGGTGGTAAGGCTGTCTAACTTGTAGGAAAATTCTAGTGCTGTCATGATGCTTAACTTTATTGTTTAACCAAATTTAAAACACATTAAACAGAAATCAAAATCTTTGTTTAACTAATTAAGCCAAATGGGTAAACATAAAATTTAAGCCATAAGTATCGCAGTCAGCACAGCCAAGCAAAAAGGCCTAATAAACCAATTTAAAGAGGTTTTAGCAGTTAAAGAACATGGATTTGTTTAACAGTTAGACAATAAGGGAAGCCTACACAATTCAACTTTGATTAGGGAAATTGCAAAAAACAATAAACAAAATTGCTATGAACTGTTGTTTAGTTTAACATACTTAAGCTGTTTTCTTCAACAAAAGAAATCATGTCTTCTATTTTGTCGAGAATCACAACGTTTTCAGGTGTTTTTATGCCTCTTCCAATAACCTGATAGCCTGTAAGTAGTATGGTAGAGTTTTTAAAGAATGCCGCCAATGAATCAACATATTCTTGAATGCTGTCTTGGCCAGGTGTTGTGGTGATAATACTAAACAAAAAGTCAGGCTGATGGAACTTATAAACCGTTTTGAGGTCGTTGGTGGGTAAGTTTTGCCCCAGATAAATTACTTTATTTTGACGAGACTTAATGATATACCAGACAAAAAGAAGGCTTAATTCATGCATTTCACCTTCTGGCAAAAACAATAAGTATTTTTTACTAAAATCGTTTACTGAAGTAAACTGCCCATCAATAGCAACAATAATTTTCTGGCGTATTAAGCAAGTTATAAAATGCTCTTGGGCTGGATTTATTGTACCAGTGAGCCACAATACCCCTATTTTGGTTAAGAAAGGATAAATGATATTAACCATTGTTTTTTCGAAACCAATTTTTAAGGTGTTGCTGGCTATTATTTTCTCAAAGCGCTCTTCATTGAGATCAATCATGGCAATAGTTAATGCATTGACCTGATCTGAATATTTGAGATTTTCTTCTGTAATACGCAGCACCTCTTCATTCATCTCGTCAAGCGTCATCTTAGCGATTTTCGAGATCTTCCTGCCGTTTTCTTTCAACAAGGAAACGTTCATGACGAGCTTTAAGTCTTCATCGTCATAATATCTGATATTAGTGTCAGTACGCTTTGGCTGCAAAAGGTCATACCGTTGTTCCCAAATCCTGATAGTGTGGGCTTTTATACCAGATAGGTGTTCAAGATCTTTTATTGAGTATGTAGACAAGATGAATAGGATTATGTTGTTACAAGAACCTCAGTTTAACATATGTGTTGAAAGCGGTTAAAGCATTCCGCCAGCTACTGTTTGTTGTCTCAACATTTAACAAACATAATAAATAATTGCAGCATTCACTACTGCAAATCACTTTGGCAACTCAAAATGAGCATTATTGTTTATATTTTTCTTCTACAAAGTTAAACACACAGATAACAAAAATAATTTGGGTACACCTGCCTATTTTTTGAACTGCATGGCATCTTTGCAATATTTTTTACCAATGTGCATTTAGAAATTGGTTGGTTGGTGCGTTGTGCAGATCTTTGTGTCTGTTAAACACAATAAAATATGCTTATTTATAACGTAACCGTTAAGGTAGAAACCGGCATTGAAGCCCAATGGGTACAATGGATGAAAACCGAACATATACCCCAGGTATTGGCCACTGGGTGTTTTACAGGACATAAAATGTTGAAGCTGATTTCAGAACCGGCCACTGATGGTGTTACCTATGCCATTCAGTACTTTGTGCAAGACGCCAACACGCTAAACTCTTATGTAGAAACACATGCCCCTGAGTTAAGAAAAGCAGCAGAAGACAGGTACAAGGGTAGGTTTGTTTCGTTCAGGACTGTACTTGAGGAGGTGTAGTGGCAAGCTTTGCAATTTGGGCACGGTTTAGTTTACAGTTCACCCACTCGCTATCATATTTCGTACCTAAGGTGTCGTAAAACTTCATAGCATCACCATTCCAGTCAAGCACCTGCCACATCATTTGATTACAGTTGGTACTAATCGCTTCCTGCGCCATCAGGTTAAACATTCTTTTCCCAATACCTTTGCCTCGGTACTGTTCAGTAACAATGATGTCTTCAAGGTACAATACTTTACCCTTCCAGGTAGAGTAACGGAAGTAGTACAGGCCCAGGCCTACCAGTTTATCAGTTGTTTCAGCCACAAAAAAGTCAAATAGCGGGCGTTCACCAAAACCATCGGCCTCCATTTGCTCTACCGTTGTTTCTACTTGTTCTATGGCGTTTTCATACTCAGCCAACTCTTTAATTAACCCCAACGTTTGGGGTAAGTCAGCAATCGTACCTTTCCGGTAGTGAATCATTTGGTAATAGTTTCAAAGCCAGTATAAGGGTGCAACACCTCAGGTATATTAATCCCTTCAGGGCTTTGGTTGTTTTCTAATATAGCCGCAATGATGCGGGGTAAAGCCAGCGCACTACCATTTAAGGTATGCAAAAGGCGGGTCTTATTGCTTTTATCTTTATACCGAAGCTTCAGCCTGTTGGCCTGGTAGTCTTCAAAGTTGCTTACTGAGCTAACTTCCAACCATTTTTGCTGGGCGGCAGAGAATACCTCAAAATCATAGGTAATTGCACTGGTAAAGCCAAGGTCTCCTCCACATAATCGCAGTACACGGTAAGGCAGCTTTAGTTGCTCCAGCAGGTTACCCACGTATTTGGTCATTTCTTCTAAAGCAGCATATGAGTTTTCTGGTAGCTCAATCCGCACTATTTCTACCTTGTCAAATTGGTGAAGTCTGTTTAGGCCTCTTACATGAGCTCCCCAAGAGCCAGCCTCTTTACGGAAACAAGGCGTATACCCTGCATTTTTAATGGGTAGCAGGTTTTCTTTTACAATTTCATTGCGGTACATATTTGTTATAGGTACCTCTGCAGTAGGGATCATATAAAAGTCAGTACCTTCAAGCTGGTACATTTGCCCTTCTTTATCTGGCAATTGCCCAGTGCCTATGCCTGAATCTTCATTAATCATGAGTGGCGGCTGTATTTCAAGGTATCCTGCCTTGACCGCGCAGTCAAGAAAGTAGTTAATCATGGCCCTTTGCAAGCGTGCGCCCTTGCCTTTGTATACAGGAAAACCGGCCCCGGTAATTTTAGTACCTAAGCCAAAATCTATAATGTCATAACTGGCAATAAGATCCCAATGTGGCAATGCGCCTTCAGCAAGCGCAGGAATTTCACCATGTTGCGAAACAACCTCGTTGTCTTCATCAGAATTGCCTGCCGGTACTGATGGGTGTGGTATATTAGGAATATCATACAAAGCCAGGGTTAATGCTTGGTCAGTTTGTTGCATTACCTCCTGCAATTCCTTGATCCTGGTTTTGAGGTTGGCTGTTTTTGTTTTTGCTTCCTCTGCAGCTTGTTTATTGCCTGCTTTCATAAGTTGGCCAATTTGCCTGGAAACAAGCTTAGATTCAGCAAGCATTTTATCTAGCTCTGTTTGAGTGTTTTTTCTTTTTTGATCTAACTCAATGACTTTTTCTACTGCCTGGGCAGCATTTTTAAAATTTTTCTTTACTAAAGCCGCTACCACCTGTTCGGTGTTTTCTCGTAGCCTTGAAATTTGAAGCATGATTACAACGTCTGTGATGAAGGAATGCAAAAAAAGTGATTTCAACCTTAAGATTGAACAACTTTTTGTTTAATTATGCGTTTTACAAATAAATGCAGCAATAAAATTTGTTGCTGTGCTTGACTATTACTGTAGGTTAGAATATTATTGCAGGGAAGTTAAGTACGATTGACATTAGTCACAATCTTGTGCATCTCCCTTAGAAATTAATCATTCTTACAAGTTTAACATTTCAATCGCCCTACTTTTATTTTCTTAAAAGAGTTAAGTCTTTTTTTCACCATGTATAACATTGAAGAATTGAGCGTAAGCCTCCTATCAGAGTTGAAGGAGATCGCTGAAGAGTTAGGAGTAAAAAATTATAAAAGACTTCCTAAAAAGGAATTAATTTATAAGATTCTTGACCACCAAGCCACCCTTCCTGATAGTGAAATCCCTAAAAAGAAGGCACCAGTGGTTGAGAATGTTGTTGAAAACATTGAGCCAGAAGCCAAATCAGCCCCTGTTGAACCAAAAAAAGAGGCTAAAAAAGAACCTAAAAAGCGTTCCAGGATTAAGAGAGTGAACGTAAAAGAGCAAGAAGCAGAAGCGGCCACTGCCGAGCAAGAAGTAGAGAAGAAAAAAGAGGTTAAAAAAGAAAGTAAGCCAGTACCTACCGCTGACGAATTGCTTGAATCGTTTAACATTGAAGTAGACGATGCTGTAACCAGTTTTGATAAAGAAGCACCTGCTGGCAGAAAAGATGACGAGCCTAAAACTACTGAAGAGCCCAGGCAAATAGCCGAAGCACCTGAGCCAGTAGTTACCCTGCAAGACTTGCCCACCCGCGAAGATGTAAAACCTGTCAAACAGGAGTTTAAGCCCAAGCGCCCACATATTAGCAATATCAAAGAGTTTGATGGCCTTATTGACAATGAGGGTGTATTAGAAATTATGCAAGATGGTTACGGCTTTTTGCGCTCATCTGATTACAATTACCTGGCGAGTCCAGATGATATATACGTATCACCTTCACAAATTAAATTGTTTGGCTTAAAAACTGGCGACTCAGTGAGGGGCCAAATACGCCCACCCAAAGAAGGTGAAAAGTATTTTGCTCTTTTACGTGTGGAAACAGTAAATGGCAAAACAACTGAAGAAATTCGCGACAGAGTACCATTTGAGTACCTGACGCCACTTTTTCCCGAAGAAAAATTAAACCTCAGCACCACCCCAAGCAATTATTCTACCCGTATTCTCGACCTGTTTTCGCCTATTGGTAAAGGTCAGCGGGGTATGATTGTGGCCCAGCCTAAAACAGGTAAAACAGTATTGCTGAAGCAAATTGCTAACGCCATAGCTGAAAACCACCCTGAGGTTTACCTCATGATATTGTTAATTGACGAACGCCCTGAAGAGGTAACAGATATGGCGCGGAGCGTAAAAGCAGAAGTCATATCATCTACCTTTGATGAGCAGGCTGAGCGTCACGTAAAGGTATCTAGCATTGTACTGCAAAAAGCCAAACGGATGGTAGAATGTGGGCATGATGTAGTGATTCTGCTCGACTCAATTACCAGGCTGGCCAGGGCTTACAACACCGTTGTACCATCGTCTGGTAAAATCCTGTCTGGTGGTGTAGATGCCAACGCACTACATAAGCCTAAGCGCTTTTTTGGCGCGGCGCGTAATGTAGAACATGGCGGTTCATTAACAATTATTGCTACGGCACTAATTGAAACAGGCTCTAAAATGGATGAGGTAATCTTTGAAGAGTTCAAAGGTACTGGTAATATGGAATTGCAGCTTGATCGTAAGCTGGCCAACAAGCGAGTTTACCCTGCAATAGATGTACCTGCCTCTGGTACTCGTCGTGAAGACTTGCTGATGGACGAAGAAGAGCTGAAACGTGTATGGATACTACGCAAGTTCATGTCAGATATGAACTCTAACGAAGCCATGGAGTTCTTACTTGAGCGTATGAAGGGCACCAGAAATAATGAAGAGTTCTTGATTTCAATGAACGGATAAGCTTTTTAAAAAGTAACCATAAAAAAAGCTTGGTGTAGCCGCTACACCAAGCTTTTTTATTTTTTGCGTATACCAGAGCTATTCCAGCCCTTTAGCAAAGCCATCTAAATAGCTAAACGCTTCTGTTAACTGGCCAGCATTAGTCACTGTGGCACGGTGTATAACTCCCTCAGCATCATTACCTAAAAGACTTGGCAACACATTGTTAACCAACTCAGTACCAAAATCAGTTGATGCATCACGTGGCAACTCACATGGCAGGTTATCTACGGCCATAACAGTAATATTGCCTTCTTCTTTCAATGGCCGTTCAACTACGTCATTGCTTGGGTTATAGTCATAAATAGGTTCTTCAATAGTGCTTGGTTGCTTGGTTGATGGTATAGAACCCTCAATATCACAGGTGATATCAGCCACGACCTTAATTGCAAAGCTTTCGTCTAATACATCCTCACGTTTAAAAAGTACAGGGGCATTAGGGGCCCAGTAAGCTGCAGCAATAAGCAGGTCAGTATGCTGTGCATACTTTATGAAATCACCGGTGTATCTTTCAGGGTGTTCAAAAAACTCTTGCCGGTCAAAATTGTTGCCATCTATCTGTTTATTATAATTACGGCTGTTCAACTGCGTAAACACAGGTTCATTAAAGCGCTCATTCAGGTATTCACCTGGGCTTACCTGCCTGATATTCATACCATTCAAAACTTCAATGGCTCCTTTAGCAACGCGGCCACCCCCTGTTACAACAATACGTGTGTAGGGCAACTTTACCTTTGAATACTCTGTGGTAAGGTCTTGCAGGTCAAATGTATCTTTAGCCCGGCGTAAGTCAAACAGGTTGTAACGTTTGCCATACGTCCAAATGCCATTATATGCCCCTACAATACCTGCATAGCGGCCAAAAGCTACCAACCGGGCACCATCGGTACTGGTGAGAAGCTCATAATCAATTAACCTAATTTGTTTGGCCAGTATTGTTTGAAGCAGCTCTCTATTATATGGTTGCTTTTTTACCGTATGTGAAAAAAAGAAGTATGTCTTATTTGCCAGTAATGAAGCGATAGGCACTTCTTTTACCCCCATAAGCACATCACAGTCGTTAACATCTTCAACTACTTTCACACCAGCTTTAACGTATTCCTGATCGGTATAACACCGTATGTCACTTGATTGTACTACTACCTCAACATTATCGTAGGCATCATTAATTAGTTTGGCCTGTTGTGGGGTTAAGGGCACGCGTTTATCTACAGGAATTTTACCTTCTTTAATGATTCCAATTTTGGTTAGTGACATATAATTTATTTTAGTTTTGTAACAAACGGTTGTTGACCCTGCGTAGGGTAAGCAATTTTAAATGTAAATGATATAGGGTAAACTATAAATTAAATTTAGGCGGCCACATGCAGGAAACACAAAATATAAGCGCAAATATTATCATATACATTGTTTTGGTAACAGGCTGGGCCTTGTTTTATGGTGTGCATAGCTTTTTAGCCCTTAACCCGGTAAAGTATTATATAATGCAGCAGCTTAAGTTAAGGGCTAAGGCTTACAGGTTATTATACAATGTTGTAGCTGCCCTTACCTTATTAGCCATTTTTATTTACCTGATGCTATTACCTGCGCAATGGTTGTTTGCGGTATCCAGGGCCGGGCAGTACATTGGTCTTGTAGCGGCCTTGTGGGGCCTCTTTATCATTAGACTTGCATTCAGAAATTACAGCTTCAAGCAGTTTTTAGGGTTAGAAGCTGAGCAGCAAAACAATTTAACAGTAAGTGGCATGCAATCAAAAATGAGGCACCCTATTTACACCGGCACATTACTACTTTTTGTAGGGCTATTTTTATATGCACCCAGCATAAAACACCTCATATCTGTACTTTGCTTATGTGCCTACTTACCTATAGGCATACATTTAGAAGAGCAAAAACTCATGAAGCAATTTGGTGACGCTTATCTCGCTTATAAGAAAAAAGTGCCTGCCTTATTTCCTCATATCATGAAGAAATAATGGCAGGCACCATTTAGGATAGGCTATTCGTCGTTATTGTCCTGCTCTTTCTTTTTTTTGATGAATTCAAGGTCGTCTCTGTCTTTGAGCTTCTTGTCTTCAACATTTTCATTTAAGAAAGAGTTAATCCTGTCAATATCAAAGTTTGATTTTAGCTCGCCAAACGAGTCAATCTTAATATCAAAACCTTCTATTTCAGGGTTTACTTTTGGGGTGGCTTGCTTATCGGCGTTTTTTTTACGTGCCATATTGCTATATTTTATGCCAGTGCCGTTACGGCTTTATTAATTCTTTGAGCTGTTTGCTCAGTGCCAAGTACACCAATAGTTTCAAAAAGGTCGGGCCCACCCATGGCACCGGTCAGGGCTATCCTCAGCGCAGGCATTACCTTACCAAATGACAGCTCTGCAGCTGTAGCCAGTTCAGCCAGTTTTTCTTTAAGCTGTTCGGCGCTTAATTGCTGCCCTGCAATGGCTAACCCGAACTGGCTCAAAACTTCAGCCGCCTGTGCAGACCATTTCTTTTTGACTGCCTTAGCGTCATACTCATCAGGAATAACAAAAAAGAACTGCCCCTGGTGCCAT
>CAZXTW010000015.1:20469-23021 GCA_964643525.1 uncultured Roseivirgaceae bacterium | reverse complement strand
GCCAACCCCAATAATGCCAACTATTTGTATAAACTGGTGGGCATACTGCAGCTGGCCGATAAAGCCAAAGAGGCCCTGCCCTACCTTGAGCAAATTGTGGCCCTTGACCCCGAGCATACAGAGGCCCTGTCATTACTGGCCAATGCGTACCGTAAAAGTGGTGACATTGAAAAGTCTAATAAGTACTTAAGGCAAATATTTGCCAACCCTGAGGCCAGTGTAGAAGGCAAGGTAGATGTGCTGGCCATGCTGGCTGCCTCAATTAAAAATGAGGCTGACCAGCGCCTGGCTGTAGAGCTGGGCGATATTCTGGTGGCCAGCCACCCTGATAAAGCGGGGGCTTACACAGTTTATGGCGACCTGCTGCTGCGCCTGGGGCAACGCCAAAAGGCCCTGAACCATTACCTGAGCAGCGCTAAGCTTGACCCCAGTAACTTTCTGGTATGGCGCAATATTATTACCATTGAGTTTGAAAACGAGCAGTACCCCGCTGTAATTGAACATACTGAAAATGCACTTGAGCTGTTTCCTAACCAGGGCTACCTATACCTGATGCAGGGCTCGGCCCACCAGTTAATTAATAAGTATGAAGATGCCGTTTTTGCCTTTGAGCAAAGCAAAAGAATGCTTTCTGGCAATAAAGAGCTGGTCATGACCATTAACGCCCAGCTGGGCGATGCCTACAACAGCCTGCAGCAGTATGCTAAGTCTGAAGCCTCGTATGAGGCTGTACTGGCTACCGACCCCAATAACGACCATGTGCTGAATAACTACAGCTACTTTTTGTCATTGCGCAAAGAAAAGCTAGACAAGGCCCGGCAAATGTCTGAAAAGCTGGTGCAGCGCAACCCTGAGAATGCCACGTTTTTAGATACCCACGCCTGGGTATTGTATGTAAGTGAAGATTATGAGAATGCCCGTAAGTACATGGAAAAAGCCATTAACGCCAGCAGTGCCAGTGCGGTAATGTATGACCATTATGGCGATATTCTTTTTAAACTGGGTGAGGTAGACGATGCAGTAAACTACTGGGAAAAGGCCAAGGCCTTAGACGCCTCACTGGATAATATTGATAAAAAAATTGCCGACAGAAAGTTATATGAATAAGTTTATCTGGCCTGCAATGCTGCTTTTGCTACTTGTAACAAGTAGTTGCAGTAAAAAGCTGGGCATTTTTAATTTTGATTTACTGGCCAGGCGCGACAACCTTGACGTTCAAGAAATTACTTACAATTATTTGGCCGCAAAGGGCAAGCTCAGGTTTCAGGATGCTACCAACAACCAAAAAGCGGTAGCCAACATCAGGATGAAGCAAGACAGTATTATCTGGTTTAGCCTGGCAGCCGGTGTTGGCATTGAGGGCACCCGTGCCCTGATTACGCGCGACAGTATTTTTATTGTTGACCGGGTTAACAAAGAGTATGTAAAGTATGACTTTAACGGGCTGAGCCAGCGGCTTAACTTTAAGGTTGACTTTGATATGCTACAAGATATGCTGCTGGGCAATATGCTAATGGAGCAGCAAAGCAAAGACGATGTAGAGCGGCTTGAAACGTTTTTTCTGATTAAGCAAAGTACAGGCCCTTTGAACATTTCAAGCTTTGTGGGGCGTCAATCAATGAAGTTAGAGCGGGTAGAAGTAAACGAAGCAGCCACCAACAACAACCTGGTGTTGACTTACAATGACTTTACCACTATTGACCAGTTTTACTTTCCGTTTAGCAGCACCTATACCATTAAGTTTACTGACAAACAAAACACGTTGCAGCAAACTAAAATTGACCTACAGGTGAATAAGGTTGAGTTTACAGATAAAATACTTAAATTTCCTTTTAATATACCCCAGAAGTATACCGAAAGGCAATATTAGCGGGGTTTGTTAAGTTGAGTGTAAACAACAACTGATTAAGCAAGTACATGAGCAGGGCCTATTTTTTACTACAGCACCCCCCCCTACGCTGCGCGCTGGCTGGCCTGCTGCTGGTATGGCTGCTGGCCGGCCTGGCCATGCCTGCCCAGGCACAAACCTCAAGGCAAAGCCTGGAAAAAGAGCGCAAAGTAAACCTGGCTAAAATCAAAGAGGCCGAATCAATTCTGAAGCAAACGGCCACCCAAAAGAAAAATACCATTGGCCAGCTAAGCGCCATTAACCGGCAAATTGAGGTGCGGCAAGACCTGATACGCTCCATTAGTCGCGAAATAAAAATACTGGAAGAAGAGATTGCCGAACTAAACGCCGTGGTTACTGCCCTGAATGACGACCTTGAGGGGCTAAAGGCAGAGTATGCCAGCATGTTGCTGAACACCCAGCGCAAAAACACCTCAACCAACCGCCTGTCGTACCTGTTTACGGCCACCTCATTTAACCAGTTTTTGCTGCGGGTAAAGTACCTTGAGCAGTACAGCAAGGCCAGGCAAAACCAGGCCAGGCAAATTTCGTGGTTAAGTGACCACCTGTCAAAACAAAGCCAGGAACAGGAGCTGAAAAAGAGTGAGCAAAAGCAGCTGCTAAGCGATAAGATTGACGAAAACAAAAACCTGCTGGCACTGAA
>CAZXTW010000015.1:0-20434 GCA_964643525.1 uncultured Roseivirgaceae bacterium | reverse complement strand
AGGCAAGCAGAATAAGATTATCAAAAACCTGAGCAGCCGCGAAAAAGAGCTGAAAAAGGAGCTGGCCGACAGGAAAAAAGCCAATGAAAAGCTGGATAAGGTTATTGCTGACCTGGTGCGCAAAGAGTTGGAGCGCAACCGCAATACCGACCCCAACAGCAGCATAGCCATTGACCTGACCCAGGTAAGTGAGCGTTTTGAAAAAAGCCGTACCCGCCTTGACTGGCCCGTAACCTCTGGCTTTATTAGCAGCCGCTTTGGCAAGCAGCCCCACCCCGTACTAAAAGGCATACAAATTGAAAACCGAGGCGTTGATATACAAACCAACAAAAACGAAAAAGTGCGGTCAGTTTATGACGGCGTGGTGGCCTCAGTAGCCTTTGTACCCGGCATGAACAATGTAGTTTTGCTTAAGCACGGGCAATACTTTACCCTGTATGCCCGCCTCAAAAACGTATCTGTTAAGAAGGGCCAGCAGGTAGCCGCCAATGAAACCCTTGGCGAGGTATATACTGATGCCGACGGTATTAGCGAGCTGCAGTTTCAGGTATGGCGCAACAGCCAAAAGCTTGACCCACAAAAGTGGCTGGTTTCTAAATAACCTACTACTGCCCCGGCTGCTCTGGCGGGGGCATAAAATAGGGGGCATCCCACAAAGTTAACCCTTCGGGCAGGGGGTGCTCATTCACAAAATAGGCCGGTGTGTTGGTAAATGCCCCTTTACTGTTCCACACCCGGTGCTCATACACCAACTGATCTACCTCAGCTTTTAGCGCTGCATCTTCCGGGTGCTTTTTTAACCATGCCTGTGGGTCAAGCCACCCGTGCGTATACCAACTTTCTAACAAGGGCAACAGGGGCTTGCCGGTAATAGCAGTGGCCACAAAACGGCTGTTTACGGCATACTGCCACGTATCAAAATCACCAAAACCGGTGGGGCTTACTGCCACCTTCATTTCATTGCCATGCTGGTTAAGCAGGCCCTTCAAATCAGTAAATGCCTTACGGCAGTGCTGGCAGCTGGGGCTCAGCACCACGGTAACAGTATTGGGCGCACTGTCGTTGCCCAGTACCAGCTGCCTGCTGGGGGCTGGGGCATTGACAGCAGCCCTTTGCTGTAGCAGCTCTTGCAGCAGGGGCTTGTTGTACCTGAATACATTAAGCCTGCGCTGCAGCGCGGCCTGTGCCTGCACCGTATGTTTGGGTTTTAAAAACCACCAGGCCATAAGCGGCAACGCTACTGCCAGGGCCACCAGCAGCCAGGGCACCGCAGCCAAAGTTAAGCCATCAAGTGGCAGGCCATGGCCCACCACCAGCACAGCCACATCGGCCAGCAGCAGCACCTGCACGGCCATACACAGCCGGCACACGGCGCTCAGCACCACCAGCTGCTGCCATACTGAATAAACCACTACCGGCAGGGCCAACAGGGCCAGTACCGTAAACAGCCCCGCAGCACCGGCCCACTGGCCCGCCTGCATGGTAAAAATGGTGGCCAGCCAGGTGGCTGTAAAATAGCCCATACCTGCTTCGGCCCAACTAAGCCATGGCAGCAGGCGCGCCGAGGCCGACGTCAATACCTTTTGGCAACCGCTGGGTTGCCCCTGTTTATTGGCAGGGCAAAAGCTGGCTGCCAGTTGTGGGTTCAGGCCCCAGTCTTTGGCCAGCAGCACCGCACCCACCAGCAGGCCCAGCAGCTTAAGCAATACGCTTAGCCAACCCAGGTTAAACGCCCCGGTTGCGGCAGCCAACTGCCCCAAAGGATACCCCGTAAGCCCAGCCAGCAGCCCTATTGCGGCAATTGTTTTGTACCCTTTTAGCCTTTGCTGCCTGGCGGTTTCGTTATACAGCTGCTGCTGGCGTGGGTCGGGCTGGCTCAAATCTATAATCAGGGTTACGCCCTGCCATATTTCGGCAAATGCCTCGTGCGTGGCTATATGAAAACCCGTAGCGGTATCAATATAGCGCAGCCCCTGCTGGTCAAGCTCGGTAATGACCACAAACTTGGGCATGCCATCGTTTACATGGGCTATGGCCGGCATGGGCACCTCAAACAACTGCTCTTTAGCTATTTGCACGGGCATATTGGGTATGTGCCATTGGGTAAGGCACTCGTTAGCTGAAAGCAGGCTGGGGTAACCGGGGTGTACAGCCAGCCCCTGCTGTATGGTATGGGGGTGCACCGGCGCACCGGCATGGTACAATAAGTTTTGCATGGCAGCACGCAGGTTGTCGTGCCCTTCGGTTTGCTTAAACCACATGGTGGCTTTGGGGGTGGTACTCATAAGTATAGCAGTATTGAGCCTCAAAAATACAATTGCCAGGTGCATTGTAAAGCTTTCAATACAAAATGAATTAAAAGCAGGGCAACAGTAGGGTAATACCTGCCCGGGCTGTAAGGTTATAAAGGGTGTTCATAGCAATAAAGCAGCTATCTGTTGTACCAACGTGCTACAAAAGGCGGGTTTGTTTTATACTGCTGCGTATATTGCCTATCTTTGCCTTTCTAATTCAAAGCAGAAACACATTTTAAACCAATCATATGCAATCAGTATTATTAATTCTAGGCGGGTTGGGTATGAACGAGGTGCTGATCATCTTGGGCGTACTGTTGTTGTTCTTTGGTGCAAAGAAAATACCTGATTTGGCACGTGGCCTTGGCCGTGGCATAAGAGAGTTTAAAGATGCCACCAAAGAAATTAAAACCGAGATTGAAGAAGGGGCAAAAGACGAGCCCAAAAGGTAAGCCCTGTACCTTAAACCTGACGCCCTACATTGAAACCATTCAACTCACTGCGTGCTGTGCAGCATGCCATGGCACTTGATGGCCTGACCTGCACAGCCCTGGTTAGTCATTACCTGCAAAACATAGAAGCCAACCAGCACCTTAACGCCTTTTTAGAAGTTTACGAACAGGATGCGCTGGCTGCCGCCCAGGTGGTAGATCAAAAAATTGCCAACGGCACTGCGGGCCGCCTGGCTGGCATGGTGTTGGGCATAAAAGATGTACTTTGCTACCAGGACCACGGCCTGCAGCTAAGCAGCAAAATACTGGATGGTTTCAAATCGCAATTTACGGCTACGGCGGTGCAGCGCCTGCTTGATGAAGACGCTATTATTATTGGCCGCCAAAACTGTGATGAGTTTGCCATGGGCTCATCGTGCGAGAACTCAGCCTTTGGCCCTGTACACAATGGGCTTGACCCACAGCGGGTGCCCGGCGGCTCATCGGGCGGCTCGGCAGTAGCTGTACAGACAGATATGTGCCTGGCCTCACTAGGCACTGATACGGGCGGCTCGGTGCGACAGCCCGCCTCTTTTTGTGGCATTGTGGGCTTAAAGCCTACCTACAGCCGCATATCGCGCTACGGGCTGGCCGCCTACGCCTCATCATTTGATGTAATAGGCCCACTGGCCCGCAGTGTTGACGACTGTGCCCTGCTGCTTGAGCTCATGGCCGGCCATGATGACTACGACAGCACCGTGAGCACCAAGCCCGTACCTGCTTATACAGAAGCGCTCACTACCTACGGCAAAAAAGCCCGCATAGCTTATATTAACGAAACCCTAACCAGCCCAGGGCTAAACCAGCAGGTAAAAGCCCGCACCCTTGAGGCCATTGACTTTTTAAAGCAGCAAGGCCATGAGGTAACCGGGGTTGACTTTCCGCTAACTGACTATGTGCTGCCTACCTACTACATACTGACAACGGCCGAGGCCAGCTCTAACCTGTCACGCTATGATGGCGTGAAGTATGGCTACCGCAGCGAAAACTCAGTTAACATGGAGGCCATGTACAAAAAGTCTCGCTCAGAGGGCTTTGGCCTTGAGGTGCAGCGCCGCATATTGCTGGGCACCTTTGTGCTAAGCGCCAGCTATTATGACGCCTACTACACCAAAGCGCAAAAAGTAAGGCGGCTAATACGTGACAAAACCCACGAGCTGCTGCAGCAGTATGATTTTATAGTCATGCCCACCACCCCTACGCCCGCATTTAACATTGGCGCGTGTGCTGATAACCCCCTTGAAATGTACATTGCCGACCTGCTTACCGTGCAGGCCTCTATTGCAGGGGTGCCCTGCATATCAATACCCAACGGCACTGACAATGAAAGCGGCATGCCGGTAGGCCTGCAAATAATGGCCAATGATTTTAAAGAGGCTGATCTTCTGGCATTTGCGAAATATATAGCCGATAATTACCGTTAGTAAATACACGGCTTTTATGAAATATGCCCTGGGGGTGCATCATTAACAGGTGCACCGGGCCAACAAACCTGAGGCGTGGCCGGCAATTTACTGCACAACCCCTAAAGTATTAACGTACCAGATTGATGATGTAAGCCATGGATAATTGCAGGAAGGTAATGGTAAAATTATGCCTTGTGGTGGTGGCGGCGTTTTTGAGTATACCTGCCATGATGGGCCAGCAGCCCCTAACCGAAAACACAAGCGAGGCGGTAATACCATACGAGTACATACCCGATGCTGATTACCACGAGGTGGGCGACAGGCTAAGCTGCCTTGCTACTGACATACCCCTGCATTATAACGAAACGGTTTATTCATTCATTACCTATTTTGCCCAGCGCAACCGCCCTTACAGCCATATGGTAAGGCAACGGCAAAGCCTGTACTTTCCGCTGTTTGAGCAATACCTCAAGCAGTATGGGCTGCCAACCGAGCTGAAATACCTTGCTATTGTTGAGTCGGGCCTGAACCCAAGGGCCATTTCAAGGGCTGGCGCTGGCGGGCTTTGGCAGTTTATGCCAGGCACCGGCAGGGTGTACAAGCTGCATCAGGATTTTTATATTGACCAACGGCTAGACCCCGCCAGGGCCACCGAAGCGGCCTGCAAATACCTGAAGCAGCTGCACCGGCAGTTTAACGATTGGGAGCTGGCCCTGGCCGCCTACAACGCTGGCCCTGGCAATGTACGCAAGGCCATCAGGCGCTCGGGCTACAAAAAAACCTTTTGGGAAGTTTACAAGTACCTGCCCCGCGAAACACGTTCGTACCTGCCCCAGTTTGTGGCCATTACCTACCTGATGCATTATGCAGACTACCACAACTTTAACCAGTTAAGGCATGAGGCCCTGCCCCAGGCAGATACAGTAGTGGTCAGCCAGTTTTTGCATTTAAATACTTTTGCCCAGCTGCTGGGCACCTGTGAAGATGACCTGGTGCGGCTCAACCCGGCCATTAAGCGCGGGGCCCTGCCCGAAAGCATTACCAACTACCCATTGTTGATACCTGCCCACCTGGCAGATACGCTTGATAAGCACCGCGCCATGATACTTGACAGTGCCAGCCGCGCTGGCAAGAAAGAAATTGAGTACCTGGCCCGCAACACAGTAGGCAGCACCTGGGGCCGCGAAAAACGCGTGCACAAGGTGCGCAGTGGCGAGGTGCTGGGCACAATTGCCAATCGCTACCGCGTGCGCGTGGCCGATATCAGAAAGTGGAACAGAATACGGGGCAACCTGATCAGGGTAGGGCAACGCCTGGCCATTTGGGTATACCCAGGCACCAAAGAAAAAGCGCCAACCACAACAGTGGCCAAAAGCAAACCTGCACCCAAACCGGTGGCCCTGCCACCCAATGCCCGCATATACCTGGTGCAACCCGGTGATACCCTGTGGGATATATCAAGAGACCTGGGCCTTTCAGTAGAGCAAATCAAGAAGCTGAACAACCTGAAAAGCAACAAAATAAAACCAGGGCAAAAGCTGGTACTGGGCTAAGGCCAGATTAGAATGTTAAAAATTTCTTCAATTCTTAAAATCTTCTCATATTTAACAGATGAATTGTAGGGTTTACGGCCGTATTCTTTCATGATGGCTTCTTTACCAGACACGCATAAATTTTTACCTAAGCATAACCCAACCATATGAAAAAAAGCCTGTATGCCTTATTGATACCTCTAGCGGCTCTGATGTTGTGGTCATGCACCCAGAGTGGAGAGGGGGGCAATAAGCCAAAAGTTGAAAACCTGCCCCCAGCCCGTGGCGAATACGGCGAAATTATTATGGTAATGGACAGCGCCCACCGCAAAGGCAAGGTTGGCCAGGCCCTGCAGGAGGTATTTAACGAAACCTACCCCGGCCTGGGCCGCGAAGAAAACTACTTTGATATTAAGGTGGTGTACCCGCATAAAATGAACAGTTTGCTGCGGTATGCCAAAAACCTGGTGTATGTAGCCACCATGAACAACAGCAGCAGGCAGGGCTCATTAATGTTGCGCAATTACACCAAAGAATCACAGCAGCGCATTAATCAGGATACCTCGTTGTATATTTTCACCAAAGACAATGAGTTTGCCCGTGGCCAGCAGGTAATACACCTGTTTGGTAAAGATGAAGCCACCCTCATTAAAAACCTGTATGCCCACAAAGCGGCCATACAATACCACTTTCATACCCTTGAAAAAACCCGGTTAAAAGAAGAGCTGTTTAAGCGACAAATGAAAGCCCTGCAGACTGAGCTGCTTGACAACTACCAGTTTACCATGCAGCTACCTTACGGCTATGCCATGGCCAAAAAGCAGGGGCCGTTTGTGTGGGTGCGCCAGCTTGACCAGGAAATTGACAAGAACATATTTGTGTATTATACTGACTACCGCAGCCAGGATGCATTTAAGCACGAAAACGTGCTGGCCTTTCGCGATAAAATTACAAAAGAGTTTATGCGCGATGTGCAAAACAAAGACATTTATATGGAGCGGCAGGAGGTAATACCGGCCCTGCAAAAAGACGTAACCTTTAACGGCGTTTACGCAGTTGAAACCCGTGCCTTGTGGCGCTTAAGCAACTACCAGCGGGGTGGCCCATTTGTGAGCTATACCTTTGTTGATGAATCGCTCAACCGCCTGTATTATGTAGAGGCCTATGTTGACAGCCCCGGTAAAGACAAGCGCAAAACCATGAATGAGTTTGAAGTGATATTAGATTCGTTTAGAACAGCAGCCACCTTGCAACAAACCAATTAACCCCCCACCTGCATTAGTAATAGTATACACGAACCCTTACTACTCTCGAGACCTAAGCCAAAGTAATGTCCATTAAGATTAAAAAAGAAGACGCCCTGCGGTACCACAGCCACCCGCAACCAGGTAAAATTGAAGTGGTACCCAGCAAGGTGTTGTCATCTCAAATAGATTTAGCCCTGGCCTACTCGCCAGGCGTAGCTGAGCCCTGCATTGAAATAGCTGAAGACGACCAGGCCGTTTATAAATACACCGCCAAAGGTAATTTGGTAGGGGTAATATCAAACGGTACTGCTGTGCTTGGCCTGGGCAATATTGGCCCGGCCGCCTCAAAACCGGTTATGGAAGGCAAAGGCGTGCTGTTTAAAAAGTTTGCCGGTATTGATGTATTTGATATTGAGGTAGACGCCACCGACGCCAAGAAGTTTATTGAAGTGGTTAAAGCCCTTGAGCCTACTTTTGGGGGCATTAACCTGGAAGATATTAAAGCGCCAGAAAGCTTTGAGATTGAAGAGACGCTGCGCCGTGAAATGAATATACCCATTATGCACGACGACCAGCACGGCACGGCCATTATCTCTTCTGCCGCCCTGCTAAGCGCCCTTGAACTGGTTGAAAAAAACATACAGGACCTGCGCATTGTGGTGAGCGGGGCTGGCGCCGCCGCCATAGCCTGCTCAAACCTGTATGTGGCCCTGGGTGCCCGCCGCGAAAATATTGTCATGACCGACAGCAAGGGGGTAATCAGGGCTGACAGGCCCAACCTTGACAGCACCAAGGCCCCTTTTGCTACCAGCAGAGACCTGAACACCCTGCAAGAGGCCATGAAAGACGCTGATTTATTCCTGGGCCTTTCAGTTGCCAATGTGCTTACCCCAGATGATTTGCTGGCCATGGCCGATGACCCCATTGTGTTTGCCCTGGCCAACCCTGACCCTGAAATTAGCTACGAGCTGGCCATGGCCACCCGTGATGATATTATTATGGCCACCGGCCGTAGCGACCACCCCAACCAGGTAAACAATGTGTTGGGTTTTCCTTATATATTCAGGGGTGCCCTTGATGTACGCGCCACCATTATTAATGAAGAAATGAAGCTGGCCGCCGTCAAAGCCCTGACGCAACTGGCCAAAGAGGCGGTGCCTGAAATGGTGGTAAAAGCTTATGGCGGCAACAAGCTGGCCTTTGGCAAAGACTACCTCATACCCAAACCGCTTGACCCACGCCTCATCACGTCAATATCGCCAGCGGTGGCCAAAGCCGCCATGGACTCTGGCGTGGCCAAGGTACGGATTGAAGACTGGCCCAATTACCTGATTGACCTGCAACGCCGTGTGGGCATTGACCAGCGCCTGATGCAGCGCATCATTAGCCGCGCCAAAAAAGAGCCCAAGCGCGTGGTGTTTGCTGAGGCAGACAACTACAAGATTTTAAAGGCTGCAGAAATTGTAAAAGAAGAAGGCATTGGCATACCCATACTGTTGGGCAACCAGGAGCATATTGATAAGCTGTGCAAGCAGTTTCATATTGATTTGAGTGACTGCCAGGTGGTAGACACGATGAAAGAAGACGCCAAGACCGAGCTTTATGGCAGCCTGCTGTATAACAAGCGCAAGCGCAAAGGCCTGGCATACTACGAGGGCAAAAAGTTAATGCGTGACCGCAATTACTTTGGTGCCATGATGGTAGAGCAGGGCGAAGCCGATGCCCTGATTAGCGGCCTTACTAAAGACTATGCCCGTACCATTAAGCCTGCCCTGCAGGTAATAGGCACCCGTAGTGACACTACCAAGGTGGCTGGTATGTACATTATGTCATGCAAAAAGGGTAATTTCATCTTTGCTGATACTACGGTAAACACCACGCCCGATGTTGACGAGCTGCTGAACATTATTGAACTAACCGTGCATGGCGCCCGGTTTTTTGATATTGAGCCTCGGGTGGCTGTACTGTCGTACTCAAACTTTGGTTCTAGTGAAGGCGAAGTACCCACCAGGGCCCGCCTGGCGGTTGAAAAGGCTAAAGCCAAATACCCTGACCTGATAATTGATGGCGATATACAGGCCAATACTGCCCTGAACGTTGAGCTGCAAAAAGAGCATTACCCCTTTAGCGAGCTGGCAGAACAGGGCGCCAATACATTGATATTTCCTGACCTGGCCTCTGGCAATATTGCCTACAAGCTGTTAATGGAGCTGGGCGGTGCCGAAGCCATAGGCCCTATACTGCTGGGCACCAAAAAGCCTGTGCACATTTTGCAGCTGGGCAGCTCAGTACGTGAAATAGTAAACATGGTATCTATTGCCGTGGTTGATGCCCAGGCACAAACAGAGGCCGAACACGTATGATTGCCTACGTTAAAGGAAAGTTTACCAGCGTAGACCCTACCTATGTGGTAGTTGAAGCCCATGGCATAGGTTATGAGGTAAAAATATCGCTCAACACCTTTGGGGCCATTAAAACCCTGCCAGAGGGCACCCTGCATACCCACCTGCATGTTAAAGAAGATGCCCACACCCTGTATGGCTTTTTAGATGCTGACGAGAAGAAGATTTTCCAGCATTTAATAGCAATATCTGGTGTGGGGCCCGGCACAGCCATGATGGTGCTGAGCTCACTAACAGCGGCAGAGGTGCAAAGCGCCATTGTTAATGGCGATGTAAAAACCATACAGGGGGTAAAAGGCATTGGGGCCAAAACAGCGCAGCGCTTAATTCTGGAATTGAAAGATAAGATGGTGAAAGAGGATTTATTACAGAGAAGTGATACAATACCGCTTGCCCCACACAATACTGTAAAAAATGAAGCGTTGCAGGCATTAGTAACCTTGGGCATACCTAATAATACAGCACTAAAAAGTATTGACAGGGTGCTACGCACACACGACCAAGACATTAAATTAGAAGACTTAATCAAGCTGGCTCTTAAAACAGCCTAGCCATCCAGTATTTTTTGATTTTGGACAAAAAAAAGTATTATACCAAATCTAACTGCACAGCCTTATGGCCAGGCCTGTTGCTGTGCTGGTGTACCCTGGTTTGCCTATTGGCTACACCCAATGTATACGGCCGTAGCTACGAAGAGTTTTATTTTCAGCAGGCAATTCAGGCTACTGATACTACTGACAAAGACAGTACCCAAACGTATACGCCCACTACTACCCCTACCTACCAGCAGCAAGACCGCTTTGGCGACCCCTTTAACCATAATTTGAGCCCCTCGCCCCTGTTGCTGGGCGACCCCGCCAGCCTGAGCCTTGATGCTGAGATTGACACCAGCATGAATTACACGGTGTTTGAAAAGATTGGTGATATTTACTACCGCCCCACCACCTCGCTAAGCTTTGGCGAGTTTGATAATTACATGACCAAAAAAATTATTAAAGATGGCTGGCACGAACGGTCTGACGCGCTTGATGGGGTAAGCGCCACCAGTGACCGTAACCTGCTGCCCCGTATTTATTTTAGCCCGGTGCTTGACCGTATTTTTGGGGGCAGCTACCTTGAACTGCAACGCAACGGTTTTGTTACGCTTGACTTTGGCGGCCGCTGGCAGCGTATTTTTAACCCCTCTATACCCATACGGCAGCAACGCAACGGGGGCTTTGAGTTTGACCAGCAAATTAGCATGAACGTAGTGGGTAAAATTGGTGAGAAGCTGGCTGTTACCGCCAATTTTGATAACAACAACTCATTTGACTTTGAGAACGACCTCAAGGTTGAGTTTACCGGCTATGAAGAAGATATTATTAAAAAACTTGAAATAGGTAATGTAAGCCTGCCCCTGAACAACAGCCTCATACAGGGCGCCTCTAACCTGTTTGGTATTAAAGCACAGCTGCAGTTTGGTAAGCTGTTTGTCACCACGGTTATGTCGTCAAGCCGGGGCCGTAGTGAAACCCTGAGCGTTGAAGGCGGCTTTCAGGGCCGCGAGTTTGAGGTGCGCGCCTCTGACTATGACGATAACCGGCACTTTTTTCTGGGGCACTTTTTTAGAAACAACTTTGAAACCTGGCTGCGGCGTGGCTTTGAGCCTACCTCAGGCATACAGATTAACCGGATTGAAGTGTATGCCTTTAACCGAACGGGCGATACGGAAACGCTGCGGAACTTTGCCGCCTTTATGGACCTTGGCGAGGGCCAGCGGGTATTTAGCGATGTGCTGAATGCCGATGGCCGCCAGGAAACTGACAACGGCCGGAACATTTTGTTTCAGGAGCTGGCCAACCTTGAAGGGCAGGGCGTGAGGGGCACCGGCAATATTGATGATATTTTGCGCAGCCGCTTCAACTTTGAGCGGGCTACTGATTTTGAAGTGGTTACCTCGGCCCGGCAACTGCAGGAAGGGGTTGACTATACCGTAAACGAGCAGCTGGGCTATATTTCATTGCTGCGCAGGCTACAGAATGATGAGGTACTGGGCGTGGCCTTTGAGTACTCTTTTAACGGCCAGGTGTTTCAGGTGGGTGAGCTAAGTGCTGACTATGCCAACCGCCCTGACGAAGAACTGATTTTTCTGAAAATGCTGCGCCCCAGCAAAATTGATGTGACGGTACCTACGTGGGACCTGATGATGAAAAACATTTACAACCTGAACGCCAGCCAGATTACGCGTGAGGGTTTTGAGTTACGGGTTATTTATCGTGACGATGCCACCGGTATTGACAATGACTTTTTGAAGTTTGGCCAAAACCTGAACGGCATACCCCTGATTAGGGTGATGGCACTAGACCGCCTGAACCCGAACAATGACCTGCAGCCTGACGGTAACTTTGACTTTATTGAGGGCATTACGGTTGACTCGCGCAATGGCAATATCATATTTCCGGTGCTTGAGCCCTTTGGCCCCACCCTTGAAAACCAGTTTAATGCTGCCACCGAGCAAAACCTGATAGACCGGTTTGTGTTTGATACCCTGTACCGCACCACCAAGGCCGATGCCCAGCAGATAACGCGCCTGAACAAGTACTATTTGAAGGGGCGCATGCAGGCAGGCTCTACCAGCGAAATTGTGCTGCCCGGCATTAATATTGCCGAAAACTCGGTGCGCGTCTCGGCCGGTAATACCCCGCTGACAGAGGGCATTGATTATACGGTTGACTATAATTTTGGTAAGGTGCGTATTTTGAACGAGGGGGTGATTAACTCGGGCAAACAGATATTTATTAATTACGAAAAGGCCGACCTGTTTAACTTTCAAAACCGAACGCTGCTGGGCACACGGCTTGATTACCAGCTGAGCGATGACATTAATTTTGGGGCCACCGTATTGCGGCTAAATGAACAGCCCCTGATATCACGCGTAAGCATTGGCGATGAGCCTACCCGTAACCTGAAGTATGGCCTTGATGTAAACGTGCGCAAAGACTCGCGCTTTTTAACCAAGATACTTGACGCCCTGCCGCTGATCAATACCAAAGAAATGTCGTCAGTAACCTTTAGTGCTGAATTTGCCCAGCTGGTGCCGGGCACCAGTAACGTGGTTGATGGCGAGGGCACCTCGTACATTGATGACTTTGAGGCGGCTGTAACGCCATTTAACCTCATGAGTAATGTGCAGAATACCTGGCGGCTGGCCTCTACCCCACTAAATACTGACTTTAACCTTGACCAGAGCAACCTAGATACACTGGGCCTTGGTTTTAGAAGGGCCAAAATGTCGTGGTACGTCATTGACAACATTTTTTACCGCACAGGCGGCATAGCACGCCCTACCAATATTACCCCGGCCGACCTTGACAACAACTACATCCGTGCAATTGGCCCGCAAGAGGTGTTTCCCTTCCGTGACCGGAATGTGCTGAACACCAACGAAACGGTGTTTGACATTGCCTACTACCCCAATGAGCGGGGCCCCTACAACTACAACCTTGACGAGATGCAGGTTGAAAGTGCCGTGGTAAACGGCGTGAATAAAAGCCGCATTACGCTCGATAACCCCGAGCGCAACTGGGGGGGTATTACCCGGGCCATTACCTCTGACGTTGACTTTGACAAGACCAATATTGAGTACATTGAGTTCTGGCTCATGGATCCCTTTCTGGAAAGTGTAAACAATGAGAACGGGCGAGTTGACGACGGCTTTGGCACCATTTATGACAATACCCGCAACGAGGGTGTACTGGTGTTTAACCTGGGTAGTATTTCTGAAGACCTGATGGACGACGGGCGCCACGCCTTTGAGAACGGCCTGCCGGCAGATTATGATGTGAATGAGGTAGACCAGCTAACCTGGGGCCGCGTAACCCGGCAGCAGTTTTTAACGCCTGCCTTTGACAACTCACTGACCTCACGCCCCAACCAGGATGTGGGCTTTGATGGCCTGAAAAGTGAAGATGAGTTTGGGTATTTTATTAACGACCGCAACACGGGCGGCCTGAACCCGCAGCTGGTAGAACTGCTTGAGCAGGATGGCTCTGGTGATGACTTTCAGTATTACCTGGGCGATGAGTTTGACGCCAACGACGTGGGCGTGCTTGAGCGTTACAAAAATTTTAACGGGCTTGAAAACAACTCGCCCGTAGCTACTGACAACAGCCAGGTGTTCACGCCCTCATCTACCAACCTGCCAGATAATGAAGACCTGAACAACGACAATACCATTAGCGATGTTGAAGAGTACTATGAGTACCGTGTGCCGCTAAGCCCCGCCGAGCTGAACATACGCAACCGCTTTATTGTAGACCAGATTGAGGCCCAGGGCACCAATGGCGAGTTGGTAAACTGGTACCTGTTCAGGATACCCATACGCGAGCCAGACAATACCATTGGCAACATCAATGGCTTTAAGTCAATCAGGTTTATGCGTATGTACATGACGCAATTTGAGCAGCCTGTGGTGTTGCGTATGGTTAAGTTCCAGCTGGTGGGCAGCCAGTGGCGCCGCTTTTTAGATGTGCGCCGCCTCAGAGAAGAAGGCATTGACGAAATACAGGAGGTAAAAGATACTGAGTTTACCATATCAGTAGTAAACATTGAAGAAAACGGCCAGAGCGTGGGCGGCAACATACCCTATGTATTGCCCCCCGGCATTAACCGCGACCGCGACAATACCAGTACCATTGAGCGCCGCCGCAACGAGCAGGCCATGCAGCTTTGTGTGGAAGACCTGGCCGAGAAAGATGCCCGCGCCGCCTTTAAAAACGTGACTTACAACCTGATTAACTACGGTAAGTTGCAGATGTTTATACACGCACAGGCCCCCAATGAAGATGTTGATGAGGGCGAGGTAACGGCCTTTTTGCGGTTAGGTACTGACTTTACTGAAAACTATTACGAAATAGAGGTGCCCCTGACCATTACCCCACAGGGTACGGCGGCCATACCTGAAGAGGTGTGGCCCAGCGCCAATGAGATAGACATTGCCTTTTCAGAGTTGTACGCCCTGAAGTCACGACGCGACCGCCTGAACCAGCCCCTGGAGCGGCGGTTTCTGGGGCGTGACTCAAATGACAAGTACAACCTGTATGTGCGAGGCAGGCCCGACCTGAGCTCAGTACAAATGCTGATGATTGGTATGCGCAACCCCTCTGGCGGTGATGATGAAGACCCCAAGACGGTGTGCATTTGGGTAAACGAATTGCGCGTATCAGACTTTGATAAAACCAAGGGCTGGGCCACCAACGCCCGCCTAAGCGCCAAGCTGGCCGATGTGGGTACCGTCAATGCTTCTACCCGTTACACCTCTATAGGTTTTGGGGGCATACAGCAGCGTATTTCTGAGCGTATTCAGGAAGAAACCTTTCAGTATGACATTAGCGCCAACCTGAATGTTGACAAGCTGTTTCCGCAAAGCTTTGGCCTGCGCATACCCATGTTTGTGAGCTACGAGAAAACGACTGTTACCCCCCGGTTTGACCCGTTTGACCCTGATATTGAACTGGATGATGCCCTACTGGGCTTTGATGATGAAGAGGAGCGGGAACGCTACCGCGATATTGTGACGGAAGAAACCGTACGGCGCAGCCTGAACTTTACCAACGTACGCAAAGTCAAAACCAAGCAGGATGCCAAGAGCAACCTGTGGGATATTGAAAACTTTTCGTTTACCTATTCTTACAGTGACGAAAACAGCAAGAGCCACACCATGCAGTCGTACATCAGGCGCAATTACCGTGGCTCGGTAGGTTATGTATTTAGCCCCTCAGAGCTAAGCATTGAGCCATTTAAGAATATTGGGTTTTTAGATAGCCCCTGGCTTAAGCTCATTAAAGACTTCAATTTTTCGCCCATACCCAGCAACCTGACGGTGCGGGGCGATATGGACAGGCAATTCATCCGCCGCCAGCTGTTTGGCCCTGACCTCACTACTGAAGGGGTGGCCCCGCTGTTTGAAAAGTTCTGGACGTTTAACCGGACCTACAACCTGCGGTGGAACCTGACCAAGAGCCTGGCCCTTGATTATGATGCCCGCGCCAACGCCATTATTGATGAGCCCGAAGGCGATATTGATACGCAGGCCAAGCGCGATTCAATCTGGACCAATATCAAGAACCTGGGCCGGATGAAGAACTTTACGCAAAATGTTTCGGCCACTTACCGGGTGCCGTTAGATAAGTTTCCGGTTACGGCCTGGATGCGGGCCGACCTGCGCTATGGGGCCGGCTACACCTGGACGGCCGGCACGCTGGATACGCTGGATGGCCGCCTGCAGGCTGTGTTTGGCAACCAGATACAGAATAACCGCGACCGAAGCGTGAACGGTAAGTTTGACCTGGTGGCCCTGTACAACAACGTGAAGTTTTTGAAAGAGGTGAATACACCCCAGCGAAGTTCGCGCAGCAGGCGACCGCAGCGGCAGGAAGAAGCCGATACTGTAGCCCCCAAGCCCGACCTGAAGCTGCTCAAAGGCATAGCCCGCCTGCTGATGTCAGTCCGCTCAATAGATGTCTCTTTTGGGGTTAAGGAAGGCACGGTGCTGCCGGGCTTTACGCCCAAGCCATTTCTGTTTGGCCTTGACAGCGGCTGGGATGCCCCCGGCATAGGCTTTTTGCTGGGCAGCCAGGATCCCAACGTGCGGTTTGATGCTGCACAAAACGGGTGGATTACCGAAAACCCAGAGCTAACCAGCCAGTTTACACAAACCTACAGCACCAACCTGACGCTGCGGGCACAGATAGAACCAATAAAAGACCTGCGCATACAGGTAGATGCCAAGAAAACCAATACCTCTAACTACCAGGAAATATTCAGGTTTGATACCACCAGCAATGCCTTTGCCTCACTTACGCCTTCGCGCACGGGGCAATACAGCATATCGTACTCTACCATAAGAACGGCCTTTCAGCGCGATGGCGACGAGAATATATCTGAGGCCTTTCAGGAGTTTGAGCGCAACCGGGCCATTATACGCGACCGCCTGAACGGCCCCGGCCCTGGCGATACGTTGTTTACTGAAAACAGCCAGGACGTGCTGATTGCAGCCTTCCAGGCGGCCTACTCAGGCGAAGATGCCAACACCATTGACATTACCCCCTTCCCTACCATACCCATACCCAACTGGCGGGTTGATTATGCCGGGCTGGGCAAGCTCAATGCGTTTAAAGACATATTCTCATCTATTAACATTACCCACGGTTACAACTCAACTTACACGGTGGGCAATTACAACAGCTCATTAATTTATAACCAGGGCATTGAAATTGACAATAATGTTGAAGATTACCAGTTTGGCGATAGCCTGCAAAACGGGCAACTGGTGCCGTTTTATGCAGTAAACCAGGTATCTATCCGTGAGCAGTTTGCCCCATTAATAGGCATTAACATCAGAACCAAAAGCCGCTTTACGGCCAAGGCAGAGTACCGCCTTGAGCGCAGCCTGCAGCTGAATGTGCCCAACCAGCAGGTAACTGAAATGAACAGCAACGACCTGGTGCTTGAGTTTGGTTATACCAAGGCAGATTTTAAGCTGCCCTTCAGGGTGCAGGGCCGCACTGTTACGTTAAAGAACGACCTGACGTTCAGGATGAATATGGTGATTAGAAACACCAAAACGGTGCAGCGCAAAATTGACGATGTAAACACCATTACAGCAGGTAATATTAACTTCCAGCTCAGGCCCACCATTAGCTATGTGGTGAACAAGAAGCTGAACCTGCAGTTTTACTTTGAGCGCAACGTAAACGAGCCCCGCATCTCTAATTCGTTTAAAAATGCCATCACTGCCTTTGGCACACAGGTGCGTTTCAGTTTGGCTGAATAATATTTCGGCATTAAGAAAAAGGGTGTATTTTTGGGCCAAACCAATGATTCATCATGAACATTCCTGAAGATTTACGCTACACTAAAGACCACGAATGGGTACGTATTGAAGGTGACAACACCGCCATTGTTGGTATTACTGATTATGCCCAGAAAGAGCTTGGCGATATAGTGTATGTTGACGTTGATACCGAAGGCGACGAGGTAGAACGCAACGAAACTTTTGGTACGGTAGAGGCTGTAAAAACAGTTTCTGACCTGATTATGCCCCTGAGCGGCACTGTAGATGAGCTGAACGAAACCCTTGACGGCGAGCCCGAACTGGTAAACAGTGACCCCTACGGCAAAGGCTGGATGATTAAGATAACCATGGCCAATGCGGCTGAGGTAGATGAGTTGCTTACCCCTGAGCAATACCGCGACGAGATAGGCGCCTAAACCCAATACACTGAAACGGCTGGGGTACATCATTGCGGCATTGTGGACGGCCGCCATTGGGGTGCTGTCATTACTGCCTGGCGAAACCCTGGTGGCTCACTTCTGGTGGGAAGAAATATCAGACAAAGCAGCCCACGCCGCAGCCTATGGCCTGCTGGTATTTACCTGGCTAACCCCCTATGGCCTGATTCAACCCCGGCAAAGCCTGAAACATAAAACAGCCCTGCTGATATTGACCTTTACCTTTGTGTACGGCACATTGCTGGAGGTGGCCCAGGGCCTGTTTACCAACCGGGTGTTTGACCTGTGGGATATGGCCGCCAACGTAGGTGGCTGCCTAGTGGCCTATCTCATGCTATTTATGATTCAAAGGCAGCTAACAGCCAAGGTTAAACAATAAATTTTTGTATATTTGGTTTTATCTATAAAATCATTGCACTGAGATATGGAATCTAAAAAGAAACCAGAAGCAGATTTAGAAAAGAAAAAGTTTCTCTACTTCAACATAGGTCTTGTGCTTACCCTCTCATTAGTTGTATTTGCATTTGAATACAAGTTTTATGATGAAGGTAGCCTGGTAGACCTGGGAACTGTAAATGAGGATTTCGAAGAGATCATGGATATTCCTCCTACAGAGCAGCCCCCTCCACCACCCCCGGTAATTCAGCAGCCTGAAATTATTGAGGTACCAGATGAGGAGGAGATTGAAGAAGAAATTGAAGTTGACCTTGACGTAGAGATTACCGAAGAAACTGTTATTGAAGAGGTGGTATTTGAAGAAGCCCCTGAAGAAGAAGTAGCAGAAGAAATCTTTACGGTGGTAGAAGACCAGCCGGCCCCTAAAGGTGGTATGGGTGCCTTTTACAAGTTTGTACAGAAAAAATTGAAGTACCCCTCACAGGCTCGCCGTATGGGTATTGAAGGCAAAGTGTTTGTGCAGTTTGTAGTTGACAAAGATGGCTCAATCACTGAAGTAAAAGCCATTAAAGGTATTGGCGCTGGCTGCGACGAAGAAGCTGTGCGTGTAATATCAAGCTCGCCCAAATGGAAGCCTGGTAAGCAAAGAGGTAGGGCTGTAAAAGTAAGAATGGTACTGCCCATTACCTTTAAATTAGGTTAAGCCCTGTAACGATTCACATAAGAAGTAAATTGAAGCCGTTGTAGCAATACAACGGCTTTTTTATTGTTTACAGAATATTCAGTACCTGCTCTTTAATCTTTTCAAGGTCTTCTTTCATCTTAATTACAAAGCGCTGTATTTGTGCGTCGTTGGCTTTTGAACCTATCGTATTGATTTCGCGGCCCATTTCCTGGCTAATAAAACCCAGTTTTTTGCCCACGGCAGCCGGGCTAGACTCAATCACTTCCAGAAAATAATTGATGTGGGCCTTGAGCCGCACCATCTCTTCGTTAATATCCAGCTTTTCAATATAATAAATCAGCTCTTGCTCGTAGCGGTTTTTGTCAAACTGCTCGCTCTCAACAAACTCATGCATATGCTGGCGAATGCGCTCTTTGATTTTAACAATGCGTTCGGGCTCACGCTCCTTTACCTTTTCAAGCATCTCGCCAATTGAGTTGGCATCTTTTACAAGGGCAGCAGCTAGGGCCTGGCCCTCGCGGGTGCGGTACTCAATGCAGGCATCCAGCGCATCGTTCATGCATTGGGTTACCTTGGCCCACTCCTGGTCAGACAGGCTGTCGTCTTCAAGGTTGGTAATTACCTCTGGCGATTGGATGGCCAGGCGGTACAGGTCTTTCTCATCAGCCCCTACAGCTACGGCCAGTGCTTTTTGCTCTTCATAATACCGTTTAAACAGCTCTGCATTGTACTTTACCTTTGGCTCGGCATCGGCATTGCTCACATAAGTAATGGCCAGGCTTACCTTGCCCCGCTCCAGACGCTGGGTAAGTAGGTTTTTAATTTCAATTTCTTTGTGTGAGAACGACCGAGGGAATTTGATGTTGGCATCAAGGTACTTTGAGTTCAGCGCTTTGGCCTCGACCAGTATGCTGGTCTTTTCATCTTCAAAGTTGGCTTTGCCAAAGCCAGTCATAGATTTTAGCATAAAGGGTTGGTTTACTGCTTCTGTAAGCCTGTAAAGATAAACACTTATAGCTATACGCAACCCTTTCATGCCCAACAAAGTAGCAGTATTGTATTGGCAGGTGCCCTATGTATATAAACTGCTGCTACACCCCGGTGTAGAAGCGTTTCTACACCGGGGTGTACAGGGTGGCTATACCGGGGTATACAGCCTTGCACCTTCCCGTGTCTGGACCTGCTACACCCCTTGCCCCAAGGCCCTACACCCGGGTGTACAATAGCGCTATACCCCGGTACACAAGTGCACCACACCCCGGTGTACTGCTGGGTTTACACCCCGGTGTAAGCACTAAACTAACCTACACCCCGGTGTACAAAACTGTAACTTGATTTGATTGGATTCAAGCTGCAAAAGCGCTACTGCTTTGGGCCAACATAGCAGGCTTAAAATACCACAAAACCTGCAAAAAACACTGCCCTCGGGCAGGCCGTAGCAAAACGCCAGTGGCGTTGTGCCGTAACGCCACTGGCGTTTTGTACTTCACTCCAGCAGAAAAGCCCAGCGCCCCCCGGGCAGCCAGGTATTTTCTTCAGCAGACTCACACTATATTCCCCAGAAATAATCTACTTTAATTGGAGTTATAGTTTACCGTTTACTAACAATCATTAAATTGGGCCTGCTACTACGGATCATTTTGAGCCAACTACACCTCGTCACGCTGAAGCGTCTGTTCACAATGAAACACCACCACCAATTACACCGCT
>CAZXTW010000014.1:0-23035 GCA_964643525.1 uncultured Roseivirgaceae bacterium | reverse complement strand
ACCAGCATCAGGTTCAGGTTGGTCTGGTCACGGTACTTCACTGAAAACAGCAGGTCAAGGTTGCGGCGCTTCAGCGTGCTGGTTACCAGGGCTGTATCGGCTGGCTTTAGGGTAGCCCAGTCAATCAGGGCGGCCCTGGCTGGCCCCAGTATCAGTTGGAAAAGGGTACGCACTAAGGGTAGCCGCTTTAGCACTTTGCGCACAAAGGCATCGCTGGGTAGTGGTTTACTTTCAGGGTCGGGGGTAGTCTGGGGTATCTTCGGGTGGCTCATTGTGCACCAAAACTACACAAAACGCCGAAAATGACTAGCGCCTTTAACATTGATTAATCAACACCCTACAACACACTAACCAACTGGTGCTTGATGGCGTAAATCACCAGGCCGGTTACGTTGCGGCTGCCGGTTTTTTGCAGCAGGTTGTTGCGGTGGCCGTTGACCGTTTTGGGGCTGATGAACAGACGCTCGCCAATCTCTTCGGCCGTGAGCTGCATACAGATGAGTTTGATGATTTCTTCTTCGCGTTTGGTCAGGGGGGTGTTGACTGGCTGGCGGGTGCTTTTGCCTGATTTAAGGCGGTCGCGAATGGCCTTGAGCGTGCGCTCGTTAATGTACGAGCCATGCTCATGCACGGCCACAATGGCCTCGTGCAGCTCTTCAGGGTCGCAGTCTTTCACCATATATGCCCGCGCGCCCTGCTCAATCAGCTGGGCAATATAATAGGGGTCGTCATGCACAGAAAGGATCAGCACCTTCATCTCAGGGTAGGCCTGTTGCAGGGCCAGCGTTACGTCCAGCCCGCTAAACTCCTGGTCGCCATTGGGTGGCAGTGACAGGTCAACCAGCATCACCTCGGGCATTATGGTTTGCTGTGCCAGGTTGTCCAGTACTGTATAGCCCTCCCCTGCTTCGTACACCACCTGCAGCTCGGGCCAGCTTTCCAGAATGGACTTCAGGCCTTTTCTAAACAGCAACTGGTCATCTATCAGGCCAATGGGTATCACTGTTGTGTTTTGGGTTGGTTGTTCCATATACGCACAATACGCTCTACTCCTATTTTATACTATAGGCAGGCTTATGTTGGCTTCAAAGCCGCCTTCGGCCCGGTTACCTAGTTCAATGGTACCGTTCAGGGCACTGGCGCGGCCCTGTAAGCCCTGCAGGCCCAGTCCTTGTACCCCTTGCTCTATAGCTTCGGCTGGCAGCCCCTGCCCATTGTCAGTATAACAAATATTCAATGTATGTGTGTCAATAGCAACAATTATCTGCACATGGGTAGCCCTGGCGTGTTTGATGGTATTGTTCAGCAGTTCGGCCAGCATGCGGTACAAGCCAGTGGTCACGGCTTTGCTCAGCTCTGGCGGGGCATCGGGCAGGGTCAAAGTGGCCTGCAGGGCACCAGCGTTATTCACCTCCTGTACACGGGCTTCTATGGCCTGCCACCAGGGCATATTGGCCAACTGCACGGGCATGAGCTCATGGCTAATGCGGCGGGTGGTTTTCATGGCCCCCTCAACAATGCCCAGCACTTCATCAATGCCTTGTAGCAAAGGGGGCTGGGTGGTCTGCTCGGCCTTGCCGGCCTGGCGCTTCAGCTGCTTCAGGTACATGGTACCCAACGAGAGGGCGGCCCCCAGCTCATCATGCAAATCTTGCGCAATGCGCTGCCGCTCCTGCTCTTGCACGGCTATGCTGTTGCGCAGTAACGCTTGCTGCTGCTGTACGCGCAGGTTTTCTTTTTCAAGCTCCTGCTTGTACAGACTTTTCTGGAACTGCTGGTTGAGCAGCACCACCCCAACGGATATAATAAAGATAACCCCCAGCAGGGGCAGCAGGGCATCTAAGAGGTCAATCTGCTGGCTTGCTTCCATAGGCCAATGATAATACAAGAATACATTAATACCGTAAAAAAGGCGTGGTACAACCAGCTGTACTGGCTGGCCTGCACTGACAGGGCCATGAGCAGGTCACCAAAATAAAACAGCAACAGGGTTGAAGCATAGTAAATAAACAGGCCAGAGTTTACCCACAACAGGCCCCCCAGCTCATGGCCTTTGGCAGTACGTACAGCTGGTTGTAACAGCAATTGGTAGGCGGCCAGAGCCAGGATAATCACCAGGGCAGCCTCTACTACATTGGCCACCGTGTTGTAAGTCATAATAGGTTCAAAAAAGAGCGTATCAACCACCACAAACAGCAGGTAACCGCCGGCTACCACCCACAGTATGCGGGCATTGATGTATTGGTAAAACACACTGGCATAAAAGTACAGCAGCCCCAAAAAGCCTGCCAGCACATACAGGTGCAGCAGGGGCATATTATTGACACCACTAAGCCACAGGGCAACGCCCAGGCACTGCACTACCACAGAAAGAAAAAGAAACAAGGCAAACCGTTGCAGCGCAGTGCCCAGCCTGGCATAATACACCGCTGCCATAATAGCGGCTATGACTATAGGTACATTGCTGCCTATTAAGATCAGTTTTTGGGTTGACATGGTTATTGTGCTGTGGCGGCCGTATACAGCGGACTGCCATCATCACACGTATTGGGGCAGGGCGTGGTGAGGTCATAAGCAAACTGGCCCACTACATCTGTAGGGTTGCTGCCATAACTCTGAGGTATTGTATCTCGCCCATAAACATTCACTGGTACGCCGTAAACTTTTAAAAAGGCAGCTGAATCAGTACTATTTGGATCGTCAACCTTAAAAATATTGTACAGATCTAAAGCAGGGTATAACCGAATGCCTATCACATCATTACCAAATTTAGTAAGCATATCTTCCAAATCGTATTTAGGAATAAAGTAAGCAACAGGAAGCCTACCATGACCTGCAATGGGTATTGATTCAGGCATACCGTATTGATCTATCAGTTTTGCTACGCCTTCGGGCACAGGCTTTGAGGGGTAGCTAAGCATTTTAGTTACACTGTCATACGTAGCATGCACTGGCAAAACCTCTCTCCAATTATGATACAGTTGAATTCTGTTGATTACTGTGGCTATATTCACTGAGTCACCAGCGGGCGAATCGGCACTCTGCGCGGTACTGCCATTAGCCAGGTTAGTATTGGTATTGCTGCCGGTGCTGCACCCGGCAAAATATGCCAGAGGCAAAGCAAGCAGTAAAGCAATAATCAGGGTTTGGTTGGTTTTCATGTGTTGTAGTGTTTGGTCATTAATGCCCCCAAGTACTGAAAAAGCCCTAACAAATACCATACACCTTATATTATAGCCCACAAAATTGGTGCATTGTACTTGCCTGAACGGCACCAACAGGTAAAAATACCTGATTGCTGAATCAGTACTTTTTGAGGTTCTATGCCTTCATAAGGCCAACTACTTTTGGTTGATGGTTGTAGGGCAGCTTTACAACAGCCTGCAAAAACAACCAGTACCTGAACTAAGGGTTAGCCACTGGCCCTACCTATGAATACAATCACTAAAAAAACCTAACATGATTACTTTACCACCAGAACCGATTACCACTGACAAGCAGCCAACAGCTGCTACTGCTGCACAGGTTGTAAACAGCCGTTTTGTCATTACCAACAATCAAACCGAATATGAGAGCAGCCAGGTATGGGTATCATTTAACGGTGTATTTACTAATACCGGGCAAAACCAGACCATAGGCACTGAAACAATCACTGTATTTGGCCAGGAGGTATGGGCATCCTACCCATTAAGTGATTTACAGACTGTAGTCAATGACCTGCCTTTTTACGGCAGTGCCCCAGTATACACCTTCTCATTTAACAACTTTAATGGCAGGGTATATATTAATTACGGGGCAGCGGCCCTGGCAAGCCCACCAGACCCCAGCACCCCTGGTACCAGCCCTTACTTGGTATTTGAACTAGCAGTAACTGGCCAAAGCCTGCCAGCACCAGCCCCCACCACCAGCAATATTGATCTTTCGTATGTTGATGGTGTTTCGGCAGCAGCAGCCACTATGGTGCGCAATGCCACTAGTGGTGCGCCATTGGCTGCCACCTCAGTAAACCCGGTAACCACCAACAATGCTATTCTGAATAGTGTCATTGGCCTGGTACCTTCTGGCGCAGTAGTAAACAACAGCAATAACCAGCCTGTAAGGGTCATGTCGTCAGCTGCGGCACCAGCGGCTTATCACGACTGGAACAGTGTAATCGAGGCATTGACGCAAAACAGCACCCCACTAAAAGTAAGGAGCTACACCAGCCCTGCCAACAGCAGCATGCCCGCCCACTATGCACTTGGTGGCGCTTTGTTTGGGTACAGTGGTGCCCCAGCCATTCATGGGCAAGCCCCTGGCTTTGATGCCCAACAGGGCTATGACCTGACAGCCACGTTCAAAACGGATCTCAACCCCAAAGGCCTTAAACCTTTAACAGATGCTGGCATTACACAAGGTACCGCCGGGGTAGAGATGACCGGTACCGGTACGGTAAGTGGCCAATTTAGCATTTACATCACCAATGAAAACCTCAATGCAGGCACGGGCATTTACGGCAATAACCCGCCCTATGTGGTTACGTATTATACCAAGCTCTTTCTGAATAGCGGCGGCAAGCAAAAAGAAATAAAAGTACTACAGGCCTACAAAACAGCCGGTATTGTCAATGACCTGGGCGGCCGTGTAGTAGGCGATTTACTGGCAGGCATTGTGTTTGGCTGGTCAGTCAGTACTATTGGCATTGCAGCGCAAGCCCAGGCCAGCCATACCAACCTGTATGGCATTACCTTCGGTACAGATACATTCAATGAGCTTTCAACAGGCCAGCTCTTCTTTCTGCTTTCGCTGGCTGATGCGCAGCATAAATTGCCCCAGTGGATAGGCTCCGCCCTCCAAACCAATACCGCCTGTTATGACCAGTACCTGTATGCCATTGCCTGCAACAGCAATGCCTATGGCAGTGCCTTTACTGACCGCCTGCAGGGCTACGGCAACCCCGATACCTATTGGTACACAGCCAACCCGCCAGTTATACCAGGCGGCACTGGCCATTATGAAACTGTAGGCTTTGTTGAGCTGTCACTGGGCGACAGTACCACCAATGCCCTGCAAATTTCACTGAACAATACTGGCCCCAAAGCATTGACGCTGGTAAGCAGCAGCATTACAGGCAATACCAGTGCCTTGGCACTGAACCTGCCGGCTGCCCTGGGCCAGGGCACCACCAGCCAACCAATAACGTGCCCGGCCTCCACAACGCCCTACGCCGCCCGGTTTACCTACACACCAGATGGAGGCCAAACCCATTTAACCTTTAGCTGCCAACTATCTGGCACTAACAATATTACCATTACCCCTACCCAAACCGGCCCCGAGGCCAGTCAATGGGCTATTGGTGAAGGCCCTGGCAAAGCAGGCCATGTATGGGAGGTTTCATTTGACTATTCGCCTTCTTAATGATGCCATAAGCACTGATTAATTAATTACAAAGCAAAACAAGCGTACCAGGCCACACGGTTAAAACCCCTGTGGCCTTTTTGCTTTTTACGGGGCAGTTGTCATTACTTACCCCCAAACCGGGTAAAAATACCTGATTGCCCAAACAGTACTTTTTGAGGTTATATGGCAGCGCCACACTGCCCACCTTTTTATCGTCATTACACGGTAATCACAACAAACAATTACCAACCTTAAACAGGCGGAACCCGAAAAGCCAACAGAGTAGGGACCTAACACAAAAACTATTAATTATTATGCAAGCTTTATATGATGCTGTAAAACCCGCACCAACAGCCACACAGGGCTATTATCCCATTGTAAACCAGTTAAACGGCCTGCTTACCGCCAACCCGGCCATGGCCAATGATTTAGAGTACTCGCTGGTTAAAGCCAACCAGGCCGCACTAAGCAACCTGAACAAAAACCTGTACAACGCCCTGAACGAAGAGTTTCAGGGCAACGGCTGGCCCACCACCATACCCATGTATTTAGATTACCTGCAGCTGTATGTACGTGTGGTGCCCAATGAAAAAAACAGCCCCAATTACCCCACTGGCTGGAAAAGCAACAACCAGGCCAATGGCTACAACAAAAAGGTATATGACCTGCTTTGCCAGTTTTACTGGTTAATAAACCAGGAGTTAATGAACGGCAAAACCATGCAAAGCTACCCCGAGTTTGCACAGTGGCTGGTAGATTTTGCCAATGACTGGGGCAGCTTTTTAAATAAGCCAGAGTCATTGAACCATGAAAACCTGATGGCGTTTAAAAACAACCCCATGTACAACTATGAGTTGTATGCTGACAACGCCCCCAAATGGCAATGCTTTAACGAATTCTTTTACCGCCAATTTAACCATGCCGATGCACAAACCGGTATTACCCCACTGCGCCCCATTGCCGAGCCCAACAACAACACAGCCATTGTATCGCCGGCCGACTGCACCTACAAAATGGTGTACCATATTGACGACAAAGGCAATGTGGTAGATGCCAAAGGGCAACCGAACCCCATTACATTAAAGCATACCCATACCATTGGCACCGTAGATGAACTGCTTGACGGCAGCCCCTACAGCCAGGATTTTTACGGCGGCACGTTTGTGCACTACTTCCTTGATCCGTTTGATTATCATAGGTTCCACACACCAGTAAGCGGCAAAGTGGTTGACATCAAAAAGGTAGCTGGCAAAGTGTTTTTAAACGTAATACCTGGCGAAGGCGGTCAATTCAACGCCCCTGATGGTGCTGAAGATGGCTACGAGTTTACGCAAGCCCGTGGGGTAGTAATTGTTGATACTGAAGGGCCGGTAGGCAAGGTAGCCGCCATACCCATTGGCATGTGCCAGGTATCTGGTGTAGATATGTACACCCAGTATCAAAACAAACAGGTAGTCAAAGGCCAGGAGTTTGGCAAGTTTATGTTTGGCGGCTCTGACATTATTGTGTTGTTTCAAAAAGCACCCGACCTGTACTTGTGGAAGACCGACCCAGGCCGCAACCCAATCCACTTTCAGTATGGCCAGGTATCGGCCTACTGGAACGAAAAAAGCAATGCGCAATAAAGCTTTCACCAAAGCTTGTATCCGTAAAACGGCTGTAGTCACTACAGCCGTTTTTTATTGGCTCTACTTTATTATTTTGCGGTGCCATGCAATACATTTCAATCAGCCTGTACCGCAAAATGATTACTCATGCCCTTGCCGAGGGGCTGGACAGGGCCGTACTTGCCCAGTTGCCCACCCCTATTGAGGCCATGGATAGTGTACAGGCGGTACCTGCAGATCAGTTTTTTGCCCTGCACGAGCTGCTTGACCAGCACCTGGGCCCAGGCTTTTCGGTACGCATAGGCCAGCAAATGCAAATTGATGACTACGGCGTGCTGGGCCTTTCATGGCGCACCTGCGTTAATGCTGGTGAAATTTTTAAGCGCAGTGAGCGCTACTTTCAGCTGCTGTCAAACACCTATGTGTTTAAGGTAGAAGCAGCTGGCAACCTCTCACACATTTACCTGTACCGCCAGGCCCACCGCCGGGGCGTGGCCCTGAGCAACCAGGCTACTTTTTCGGCTACAGTAGTAGTGCTGCAGGCCATGACCGAAACTGATATTGCCCCCGTGCAGGTGGCCTTTCAGCACGAGCCACCCCGCAGCCTGGACGGTTACCATGAGGCGTTTGGGTGCCCTGTGCTGTTTAACCAGCCACACAATTGCATGACCTACACCACCACTGCCCTGGCCACCCGCACCGCCAAGGCCGATGCCAGCATACACCAGTTTTTAATGGCGCGCGTCAATGAGGCAACCAACGGCATTGAGGTAAGCACCAACCGCATTTGTGAAGAGGTTGAGCTGCTCATACAAGACGCCCTGCCCTCAGGCATACCCAGCGTGGTGCAGGTGGCCGAGCACATGGGTATGAGCAACCGCACCCTTACCCGCCGCCTGGCAGAAAACGGCGTAACATTTAGAGACCTGATTAAAAAAACGCAAGAGGGTGTAGCCAAAAAGCTACTCAAGGGCACGGCACGCAGTGTGGCTGAGATTGCCTTTGAAACCGGCTTTTCAGAACAAAGCGCCTTTAACCGCGCTTTTAAACGCTGGACCGGCCTCAGCCCCATTGAATACCGCAAAAATTAACCTCCTGAATGCCTTCTGTTAGCGCTAACCTCCTGGTTTGCGTACAATTGGCTTAAACTGTCAAAACCTTGGCGTAACCGGTCAAGATTAAGGCCACTATATACACCACCTTTGCTTCTGTAATCAACAACAAAGCAATGGACGCCACACTCAAAACAATCATCTTATTCAGCTCGGTACTGCTTACAGGCCTTTCGGCTGGTCTCTTCTACGCCTGGTCAGTATCAGTTATACCAGGCACCAAAAAGGTAGACCACGCCACCTACCTTGAAGCCATGCAGGCCATTAACAGGGCCATACTCAACCCGGCCTTCTTCCTGATATTCATTGGCAGCCTGGTAGGCCTCAGCATGGCCAGTATTTACCACCTCCATGCAGGCAAGGCCACCTTCTGGTTTATGCTGTCGGCCACCATACTTTACCTGGCAGGCACCGTAGGCGTCACTGGCCTGGGCAATGTGCCCCTCAACAACAAGCTTGATGCACTTGAGCTGCCACAGCTCACCACAGAAAAGCTGGCCCAGTTCAGAACCTATTATGAAACTAACTGGAACCGCCTGCACCAGATAAGAACTGCATTTGCCGTAGCCGCTTTTGCGCTGTCACTGGTGGCTGTCTTTACCCATACCCAGAAACTGTAAGATCTCAAATGTCAAAAACTCAATAGTATCTAAACTCAAAATCAAACAACCATGACACACAACATTTTAGTAATTGGTGCCACCGGCAAAACCGGCCGCCGCGTAGCAGATAAGTTAGCGCAACAGAACCACAACGTGAGGCCCGGCACCAGAAGCCACACCCCTGCGTTTGACTGGAACGAACCCAGTACCTATGCCGCTGCATTAAAAGGCATGGACCGTGCCTACATTACCTACTACCCTGACCTGGCCGTGCCCGGTGCCAAAGAAGCCATTGCGGCACTAACCGAAGCAGCCCTGAAGGCAGGCCTTGAAAAAGTAGTGCTGCTATCGGGCAAAGGCGAAACAGAAGCTGAAGCCTGCGAGCAGATTGTAGCCAACAGCGGCCTGAATTACACCCTGGTGCGCGCCTCTTGGTTTAATCAGAATTTTAGCGAAAGCTTCTTTTTAGACCCCATCCTTTCTGGCCAGGTAGCCCTGCCCATGGCCGAGGCCGAGATACCCTTTGTTGATGCGGATGACATTGCCGAAGTAGCCGCCAAGGTTCTGGTAGATGACAGCTACAACGGCCAAACCATTACCGTAACCGGCCCGCGCAAGCTTACCTTTGGCCAGGTGGTTAGTATCATTGCCCAGCATACCGGCCGTGACCTGCAGTTCCACCCCATTACCATGGAGCAATACAATGCGGGCATGAAAGCTGCCGGGGTACCCGACGATTATGCCTGGCTAATCAACTACCTTTTTACCGAAGTGCTGGGCAATCAGGACAACCAAACCATTAGCCATGATTTTGAAAAGGTAACCGGCCGCCCGGCTACTGACTTTGCTGAGTATGTGAAAAAAACCGCCCCCACCGGCGTTTGGAACCAGCCCCCTACCCAGTCAGTTTAAGCATAAGTCAAACAATTAAAAGTGAGCCATGAATACTTCATGGCTCACTTTTTTATACCAAAAATCATGTCAAGCCAAACGCTTGCCAACAGCATTTAAAACATTGCAGGGTGCGCCTACCATTACTTCTGCCTATATTTAACCCATGGAACTGCTGCCACTGGGCATATCGAGCTTTAAAGAATTGCGCACCCCCAATGAAGACGGGCAGCGGTATGTATATGTAGATAAAACTGAAGGCATACGCCAGCTGGTTAAAGAATACCGCTTTGTATTCTTAAGCCGCCCCCGCCGCTTTGGCAAGTCCCTGCTTATCAGCACCATTGAATACCTCTTTAGTGGGCAAAAGGCGCTTTTTGAGGGGTTGTGGATTGAAAACCACTGGAACTGGGCTGCGCACCACCCTGTATTGCGCATTGACTTTAACTACATTGTTGAGCAACAGGTGCCCCTGGCAGAGGCACTTTCTATTTACCTGCACCAACTGGCCCAGGCACACCAAATTGAACTGACCCACCCCGGCGTAGGCGGCCAGTTCAGGCAGTTGTACCAGCAATTGTATCAAAAAACTGGTCAAAAGGTGGTGGTACTCATTGATGAGTATGACAAGGCCATTACCGATTACCTTGACGATATGCCCACCGCAGAAGCCAACCGCAGCCTACTACGTCATTTTTTTGTGGTGCTTAAAGGCGCTGAAGAAATGCTTAGGTTCGTGCTCTTTACAGGGGTGTCTAAAATCGGTAAGCTGTCTATTTTTTCAGGGCTCAACAACGTTAAAGACATTACACTAAGCCCCAGATACACCACCTTGCTGGGCTATACCGACAAAGAACTTGACAGTTACTTTAGTGCCAACATCAAGGCCTGGGCCAACAAAACGCAAATAACATACAAAGCACTAAGGCAAGATTTTACGCGCTGGTACAACGGCTATTCATGGGGTGGTTCACAAAAAGTATATAACCCATGGTCAGTATTGAATGCTTTAGACGACCAGGTAATACGAGGCTTCTGGCATGAAACCGGCACCCCTAAATTTTTGATTGATGCCCTCAAGCAGCAGTCCCTGCCACTGCCTGATTTAGAAGGCTTTTGGGCTACTGAAGATTTACAGGGCAGCGCCAGCCTGGAAGATATGAACGCCCGCTCATTACTATGGCAAACTGGCTACCTGACAGTAAAAGGCATGCGTGGCTATGATGACGATACTGAATACCAACTAGGCCTGCCCAACCGCGAAGTACGCAAAGCCTTGCTGGTAAGCTACCTGGCAGATGGCTGGCCACACGCAAGTGTAGAGCCCCGATCATTAGCAGGCCGTTTAAAACGGGCATTAGAAAGCAACAACCTGGAGGACTTTTTTGCTGTAGTTAAGTTAATGATAGCCGCCGTACCTTACCATCAACACAGCCAACCAGGTGAAGCCTTTTTCCACACAGTAATACATATGGCATTGATGCTTTCAGGGGTAGAAGTGGCTACTGAGGTAGCTATGGCTACCGGCCGAATTGATGCCGTGGCTACTACAGTCAACTTTACCTTTATATTTGAATTAAAGCTCACAACCCCTGAAGAAGCACTGGCCCAGATCAAAGCCAACAATTACGCTGCCCCTTACCTCAATCAAGGCAAAACCGTCATCACGGTAGGTGCTGCCTTCAATGCCAAGCAACGCACCTTAAGCGGTTGGGTAAGCAAACAGGCATAACGAACCATATCTCCAGGAGGGCGGCAACACACGGCACCGCAATCGATTTAACACCCCAGCCTGGCACAGTTTAGTGAACCAATACGTATTATACTATTTTAATAAATTAGCACTTTATCTAATCTTTTTATAGTCATATTTCAATAAAAACCCATTGTTCAGGGTAACAAAAACAAGTAGTGGGTATTAAGGGCCACAAGAGCTAAAAAGACCACTGTTATACTACTTGACCGTTACCCAGTATGATTTACAATGCGCTGAATTGCGTAGTAACGCAACTGAATACTTTTTTGAAGGTAAGGTTCCGCCAAACTGAAGATAAGGCGGTGCTGGGTTCTATTTTAAATGAAGAAGGTGCAGTACCTGAGGGCAACCGCAATAGGGTACTCATGACGGTGGTTAACCTTGAACACGAAACAGCCCGCCAAAACGCTAGGGTATTCAGGCAGGGCAATAACAACACGCTTGACCAGTTTCAGGAACCCTACAATTTTAACCTGGATGTACTGGTTACTTCTCTTTTTTCCGACTACGACGAGGCCCTTAAATTCCTCAGCGAGTCGGTTTATTTCTTTCAGGCACACAACGTTTTTGACCATACGAACACCCCCGACCTTTCGCCGAACATACAGCAGCTCACCTTTCAGGTGATTAAGCTCAGCTATGGTGAAGCGCACAATTTATGGACGGCCCTGGGCGCCAAATACATGCCCTCGGTACTCTTTAAAATGCGCATGCTGTCGTTCCAGGATAGTCGAGGGGTGGTAACCTATGAAGTACTGCACCCCGAACCCGAGGTGACCATTGACAACCCTTTTCCACCCAACTCATGAAAAAATTGAATAACACAAGAAAGATATGATAACCAATGCCCAGACCCCGGGCGTTTATATCGATGAAGTAAACGCCTTTCCCAACTCGGCTGTGGAAGTAGCCACTGCGGTACCCGCCTTTATTGGCTACACCCCGCAGGCCTCGTACGAGGGTACTTCGTATCTGAACAAGCCGTTCAAGATCACTTCCTTCCAGGACTTCTTGACCATTTATGGGTTTCCTACTGACCCTACCACCAACACCACACCGGCACAGTACAAACCCCAGTTTGCACTGACCAAGCAAAAATCAGCACCAGAGCAGGGGCAGTTTTACACCTTTGGTGGTGATATTTACACCCTTGAGCCCGACCAAAGCACCATATACTATTTGTACAATATGGTGCAGAGTTATTACCAGAATGGCGGCAGCGACTGCTACATTGTTTCAGTAGGTAGCTACGGCCCTGCCACCGGTGATATTACTGCCCCTGGTGCCCAGCCTGCAAATGGCAACGTGCAACCCTCGGCCCTGCAGGCCGGCCTGGCCACCCTCACCAAGGTTGACGAGGTAACCATGTACGTGATACCCGAGGCCACCCTGCTGGCCCCGGCCGATAATGAAACGCTGATGCAGCTGGCCCTTGAGCAGGCCGGCGGCATGCAAACCTGCATGGCCATATTTGATATTATTGGCGGCTGGGAGCCCGACCCCATTTTGTGGCCTAATGACATTGAAAACTTCCGCAACAGCACAGGCAACAACTTCACGAATTACGGGTGCAGCTACTACCCTTTCCTGAACACCACCCTGATGACGTTTGATCAGTTTGACTATACCCAGATCAACGGGGGCGATGTTACCACGCTTGAGCCAATACTGAATCCACCTTCGGCGCCTAATGCACAGGCCGCGTCAATCATCTCCTCAATCAGTGCCGGCAACAACATGACGGTGGCGCAGAACAACGCCTCGCTGGTGCAAAGCAGCAAAACGTATAAGCAAATATTAACGCTTATTCAGGGCCAGGCCAATATACTGCCCCCCAGCGGTACCATGGCTGGTGTCTGGGCCTTGACTGATAATACCACAGGTGTATTTAAAGCACCTGCCAACGTAACCCCCATAGGTGTAACTGACCTGACCCTGATGATTGACGATTCAGAGCAGGCCGGCCTTAATGTAGATGCCGTTTCTGGTAAATCAGTCAATGCCATCCGCTTCTTTAACGGCAATGGCATACTGGTTTGGGGTGCCCGCACGCTTGATGGCAACAGCCAGGACTGGCGCTACATAAGCGTGCGCCGCACAGTTACTATGATTGAGCAATCGCTCAAACTGGCCCTGCGCAGCTTTGTATTTGACAGCAACGATTCAGTTACCTGGCAGGCAGTCATTGCCATGGCAGATAACTTCCTGACCAACCAGTGGCAGTCTGGTGCCCTGCAGGGCGCCACCCCAACAGATGCCTTCTCGGTAGCCTGCGGCCTGGGCTCTACCATGACCTCGCAGGATATTCTTGACGGCTACCTCAGGCTTACCGTGAAGCTGGCCGTGGTGCACCCGGCAGAGTTCATTGTACTGACTGTACAGCAGCAACTAGCAAAATCATAACACCCATTAATCAGAAAAAATAACTCTTTAAATACGATATCATTATGGCAAATGACGGAAGTAAGCAAGGAGCACCCTGGCCCCTACCTAAGTTTAGGTTTGTTGTTAACTGGGGCGACCAGCAAAAGAATATTTCATTTCAGGAGGTAAGCGGCCTTGATACTGAAACCCAACCTATAGAATACCGCGACAGCAACAGCCCGGTATTCAGTACAGTAAAAATGCCTGGCATAGCCAAGTTCAGCAATGTAACCATGAAGCGGGGCATTTTTTACAACGACAACTCTTTCTGGAAGTGGTACAGCCAAATTAAGATGAACACCATTAAGCGCCAGACGGTAACTATTATGCTGAACGACCAGAACGGTGCCGCCGTGGTAACGTGGACGCTCAAAAACGCATGGCCTACCAAAATCAGTGCCACCGACCTGAAAAGTGATGGCAATGAGGTAGCGGTAGATACCATTGAAATTGTTCATGAAGGCTTAACCATAGCGCAAGCTAGCTAACCTGTACCACTATGGCTGACCCTACCCCTCTGTTTCCGGTATCGTTTTACTTTAGCCTGTCATTCTCAAGCAAGGGCAACCAGAACGACGGTGCCTTTAAAGAGGCCTCGGGCATAGCCATGGATATAGGCACCGAAGAAGTTACCTGCGGCGGCGAAAACCGCTTTAAGTATAAGCTGCCGGGGGTAGCTTCTTTTCAAAACCTGGTGTTGAAGCGGGGCATGATACCCAAAAAATCGGCCCTGACTTCATGGATTGACAGCACCCTGGGCGGTGGCCTCATTAAGCCCATACAACCCACCACCATTACCCTGAAAATGCTCGGGGCAAATAAATCGCCGGTGGTTACCTGGACTTTTGCCAACGCCTACCCCGTGAAATGGTCTGTATCTGACTTTAACAGCATGGACAACAACCTTTCGGTTGAAACCCTTGAGTTTGCCTATACCTACTTTAAACGAAAGGAAAACTAATGCCACTTGAAATACGCGAGTTGGTGGTGCGCACCCACGTAACCACTGAAACAACACTGAATACCAGCCCCAAAGAACACTACCAGCTGGCCGAGCGCGAAAGGCAGCAAATTGTAGCTGACTGTGTGCACCTGATTATGCGCAAAATGCGCAAACGCAAAGAACGATAAACCAACAACAAACCCCTATTTGCTACCCTCATGTCATTACAGTACCTCACAATAGAAGGCTATAAAGACGACGGCTTTGGCAGCCAGATTGGTACCTACCAGGTAATGCTTAACCCAAGCAAAATATCTGAGTCGCTCAATATTGACTATACCAGCAAGCAGGCCCAGGGCGAGCCTGCCCCCAATGTGAAGTACGACAAAACCCCCGCCCCAACCATGAGCTTTGAGCTCATTTTTGACGGCACAGGCGTAGTAAACCCTAAAATCACCAACCTGACTGATGAACTTACAAAATTCCGCAAACTGGTTTATACCTACAATGGTGACATCCACAGCCCAAACTACCTCATTATTAAATGGGGCAATGGCTTTAACTACCAATGCCGCTTAAGCTCATTAAGCATTGAGTACACCCTGTTTGGCCCCAGTGGCACCCCACTCAGGGCAAAGGCCAGCTTAAACGTAACCTCGTTTAAGTCTACCATGCAAATACAGGCCGAGGCCAAGAAGAATTCGCCAGATATGACCCACCTCATTGAGGTTACCGCTGGCGATACCCTGCCCGACCTGTGCTATCAGGTATATGGCGATACCAAATACTTTGTGCAGGTAGCCAAGTTTAACCAGTTGTACAACTACCGCCAGTTGCAGCCGGGCATACGCGTACAGTTTCCCCCCTTAATCAACAACCAACTCAGCAACTAATATGGCGTCAGACTTAGAAACCCCAGGCGGCACCGTTGAGGTAACGGTTAAGGCCAATGGCAGCGAAATACCCGGCACCTACCAGGTAACACAGGTACTCATAGAAAACCACGTAAACAGAATACCCATTTGTGAGGTAACCCTTACTGATGGCAGCGCGGCTAAAGAAGATTTTCCGGTTAGTGACAGCAGCACCTTTGTGCCTGGCCAAACGCTTGAAGTGCTGGCAGGCTACAATGAAGCCTCTGACGTGCTGTTTAGCGGCATTATACTTGAGCAAAACCTGCACATAGGCGGGCACGACAGCCCCACCCTGCACGTAATAGCCAAAGACAAAGCAGTAAAGATGACTGTGGGCCGCAAAAACAACCTGTGGCTCAAAGAAAAAGACAATGCCATTATTGAAGCCCTCATTAGCAACAATGGCCTTTCGGCCTCAGTAAGCAGCACCAGCAATGAGTACGAGCAGGTGGTGCAGTTTTACACCACCGATTGGGATTTTATGATGGCCCGGGCCGAAGTAAACGGCATGGTGGTACTTGTTGATGCTGGCAAGGTAACCGTACAGGCCCCCAGTGACAGCACTGGCGATGCGGGCACGGTAAGCTATGGTGACGATGTGTACAGCTTTGATGCTGAGCTCAACGCCCAGTACCAGTACCCTTCAGTACAATCTGCCAGTTGGAGCATTGCTGACCAGTCTGTACAAACCAGCTCTGCCACGCCAGAAGATTACGGCACCGGTAACCTGAGCACCAGCAAACTGGCCGATGTGCTGGGCATTGACAACTACCAATTGCAAACCGGTGGCTTTGTTGATAGTGGCGACTTAAGCACCTGGGCCAAGGGCGTGGCGGTAAAGTCAGAGTTTGCCAAAGTACGTGGCGAAATAAGCTTTCAGGGGCAAAGCAAACCCAAACCAGGCATGCAGCTTACGCTTGCCGGCATGGGCGACCGCTTTAATGGAAAAGTATACCTGGCCGGGGTAGCCCATAACATTGAAAATGGCCTGTGGGTAACCACCTGTACCCTGGGGCTAAGCCACGAAATGTTTGCCAGCCAAACCAGGCTTGAAGCCCCCGTAGCCTCGGGCCTGCTGCCCGGCATACAGGGCCTGCAGGTGGGCAAGGTTAAGAAAATTAATGATGACCCTGACAATAACTTCAGGGTACAGATAGAGCTGCCCCTGCTGCAAAGCAGTGAAACCACAGTATGGGCCCGCCTGGCCACCTTTTATGCCAGCAACGGCTTTGGCGCCTTTTTTTACCCTGAGGTGGGCGATGAAGTGGTGGTGGGCTTCTTTAATGACGACCCCCGCTACCCCGTAATACTGGGCAGCATGTACAGCAGCAGCCTGCCAGCCCCTGAAACACCTGAAGAGCAGAACAACCTGAAAGAAATACTGACCCGAGAGAAGATGAAGGTAAGTTTTGACGAAGAGAAGAAGGTCATTACCATCACCACCCCCGGCGAAAACGAAATGATTTTCAGTGACGAAGAGAAGAGCATTACCCTTAAAGACCAGAACGGCAATAAGATCGTGATGAACGAAGAGGGCATTGAAATTAACAGCCCCAAGATGGTCACCATTACCGGTACTGAAAAGGTATCGGCCTCTGGCGGTGAGGTGACCCTTACCGGCGATGAAAAACTATCGGCCAGCGCACCAGAAAGCACGGTTAGCGGAGACATGAGCCTGAGCCTGAGTGGCGGTGCTGAAGCCTCGCTACAGGCCGATGGCGAACTGAGCGTAAAAGGCGCCATGGTCATGATTAACTAACCCTGAAAACCCAGTATTATGCCCCCAGCTGCACGACTAACAGATATGCACGAATGCCCCATGGAAACACCAGCCATACCGCCCATACCCCATGTGGGTGGCCCTGTGGTGGGGCCCGGTGCCCCTACCGTACTAATTGGGGGCCTGCCTGCCGCACGCGTGGGCGATATGCTGGTATGCGTAGGCCCGCCAGATGTAATTGTAAAGGGCTCTGAAACGGTACTGATTATGGACATGCCCGCCGCACGCATGGGCGATGAAACAGCCCATGGCGGCACCATTATTATTGGCGACCCTACAGTAGAAATTGGCGGATGAAGGCAGACAACCAAACCTTTCTGGGCGTGGGGTGGGCCTTCCCCCCCAGCTTTCAGCCAGAGATCAACTCGGCTGTCATGTCGGCAGATGTAGAAAACATCAACCAGAACCTGTCCATCCTGTTCAGAACCAAAATTGGCGAGCGCATTATGGAGTATGGCTATGGCACCAACCTGCATGCCCTGGTTTTTCAAACCAACAATACCACCCTGCTGGGCGATATTACCAACACCATATCAAAAGCCATATTGCTTTACGAGGCGCGGGTAACCCTTGAGCAGGTAACCATTGAAAACCAGGACGAGCTAAACGGCCGCATTGACATTAAGGTTACCTACCTGGTACCCAATACCAACAGCCGCAGCAATTTTGTATTTCCTTTTTACCTCAACGAAGGCACCAACCTGCCCTTTAAACCTGCCCCCAGTACGCTTTAATGCCCTACCAGCAGCCCATATCGCCCCCGTACCAAGGCACCACCCAGGCACAACTGGCCCTGCCCGCACTTACGCCTGACTATTTTCAGGTAGATGAGCGCGACCTGAGCCAGCACCTGGCCATTACCGCCAAGGTGGCGCGGGCCATTAACTTTTACAACCTCAAAGACCAGACAGAGGGCACCTGGGCGCACTTTTTAATGGCAGAGCCCCTGTTTTTAACCGCTGTTATTCAAGAAACTGATACCTCTGCCCTGTTTGCCCGGGCCATGGACTTTCAGGCTGCTTTAACCCGCGCCAACCAGCGCATGCTGCGCTACCTGTTTTACCAGTACTTTTTTGAAACTGGCCTTGAGGTAACCCTGTGCATTAACCAGTGGTACCAGCATAGCGCCCGCCTGTTTAAACCCAGCCAGTTTTCTGATACCCTAAAAGATATTATTGAAGGGGCCGCCGCCCCGGCCTGGCAGGCCCTGTACACCCAATATGCTACCGTGGTCAAGGCCTACCCAGGCGTAAAAAACAAAATGCTGCACAAAACCCAGCTGCTCAACCCAATTTGGGGCTTTAACCCCCTGCCGTGTATTGATAACGGCATGGTAGTAGAGCTGCGCTGGGCAGAGCTGGGCCGCAAAAACAAAACGGTTAGAGAAACACCTGCCTATGACCTGTGGATGGAAGAAGTCATGGACGACTGCCAGCAGCTGTTTTACCAACTGGATGTAATTAAACAGGCCGCCAGCGAGGCCTTTGGGCAGGCCCTGCTACATAACGACCTGCCCCCGCAAACCGGGCTTATGCTTAGCTTCTTTTCATTACTGCAAAACCAGAAAGACCTGCTCAACCAGGCTACTGAAAAGCACCTGAACCTGTATTATGATGACATACTGAAGCTGCGGCCCCGCACAGCCACGCCAGACAGTACCTGGCTTACCTACACCCTGGCCAAAGGGCAAACCAGTTATGACCTGGTTCAAGGCACCCTGTTTAATGGTGGGGTGCTGGCCAATGGCACCAGCCCACGCACTTTTGCCACCAACCAGGCACTTACGGTAACCCCCATACAGGTGGCACAGTACCTCACCCTGGCCCTGGTTGCGGCCACACAACAAACAGAAAAGCTGCCCCTGCTGCAAGGGGTGTATACCGGGGCAGCTGCCTCCATTAACGCCTTACCGGCCACCTACTGGCCCGCTTTTGGCCAAAACATGGCAGGCACACAGCAGGGCCCCTTAACCACACAGGCAGCCAACCTGGGCTGGGCACTCAGCAGCCCTGACCTGTGGCTGGCCGGTGGCCAGCGTAGCCTGGTACTACAACTTACCCTTACCGGTACTGAAGCCAACCTGCTGGCCCTGACCAACCACTGGAACTGGGTACTGCAAACGCAAAAAAACCAACTGCTGGGCCGCCTGGCAGCTGATGCCCTGCCTGCCATTGTGGTGCGCAAAGCCCAGTGCCGGGTAGAGCAGATTATTGAAAGCGGCAACTACCAGTGGCTGTTTAACTTTATTATTCAGCTAACGCCACAACAGTTGGCCTACCTGTTTGGCAGCCCCGACCAGGCCCAACTGAAGGCCCTTTTTGAGGGCCTGCTGCCAGAAGACTTCTGGCTGCTCATTACTGCAAAAACATGGTGGGTGCTGTTACAAAATGACCTGAACCAGCAAGCAACAACAACCAGCAAGGCAACACCCCAAGTACAGGTAACCAAAGCCCTGCAACAGCAGGCCAGCAAGTACTACACCAGCCAGTCGGTTGCCTTACCAGAGCCAGCTACCGCGCAGATAACCCTGGCCAGCAGCCCGGCCCTGATTGATCAGGTAGCCGATGTGGTAAAAAGCCTGCTAAGCCCAATTACTGACCTGATTGCCCCCAGCTACCAGCGGGCCTGGCTAACTACGCTGCCGCAAGAAGAGCTTCAGTTTTTAATTATTGAGCCCCTGTTCAGCACATCAATAACGCAGGCCAAGGCATGGCTGCCTTTGGCCTACGGCCACACGTGCGACTACAATATTGGCTACCAGCTGCTGCCCAACACTACCCAGCCTGCCAGCCTGCAAATAACACTGGTGTTTGGCCTGGCCAAAAAAGAGGCTGCCGTTACGGCCTACAATGCCAAAGTACATGGCACCGGCTACAGCACCAACTGGCCTGTGCTACGCACCCTGATAACTGGCCCACAGCAAATGCCCTACGGCCAGCAATACTACCAACAACTACAGCAGCTCACCCTAAGCCAGGTAACGCTGGCCAGCAAAGTAAAAGGGGCAGAAGGGTACCTGTTACAGAACGATCAGGGCGTGCTTGACCCTACCAGGCCCTTTCAGCCCTATGGCAGCCAGCCCCAGCAGGGGGCCAACCTGTACATAGGTTCGCAAGAGCTGTTCAGCAAGCAACTCACTGCCTTGAAACTAACCATTAACTGGAAAAACCTGCCCATTAGCGGCAGCTTTTTGCAGCAATACCTGGCCTACAACCTGCACCCGCTAGAGGGCAACTACACTGCCAATGGCACTACCGAGTACGGGCTTATTGAACCCTATTACCTCAACAGCACCTTTCAGGTGCAGGCCCAATACCTTAAAGGCAACCAGTGGGTAGAGCTGGCCAGCCAGCAAAACAACAACAACACCTACCTGAGCCTGTTTACCAGCTTAGAGCAAAACCAGCCTTATACCTATGGCCTGCACCAGGCAGCGCCAGATACCGTAGCGGCCTATCAGGAAGAGGCCAGCGGCCCACCCTTAACCGCACAACGGGCCTTTGCACTAAACCCCAACCCCATAGTGCCTACCCCTACCATGGGGGCGGTAAGCAAATACACGCCAGATGCCACTACGGGCTTTTTACGCCTGCAATTGGCCAACCCGGTGCAGGGCTTTGGCAAAGAAGATTACCCCCGCGTGCTTACCACAGTAACCATGCTGAACACCGCCACCACCATGGAGGCTGCACAAAAAAAAGAAAAGGTTACCACCTGCCCCATAACAAAATACATACCTGCCACGGGCGAAAATGTACCGGGCAACGCACAGGTAATTATCAAGCCCTTTGTTGATACGGTCAAGGCACAAACAGGCACCAAAGTGCCCGCCCAGCAGGCGCAGCAGGCATTAACACAACTCAATACAAAGGCCATTGCACAGGCTGTGGCCAAAAAGCTTGATACCCGGGTGCTGAAGCTCAATAAGGCCCTGTTTGCCCACTTTAAAAACCAGCTTGAAAAAGCCGCCCGCCAGGATACCCCCCTGACCAACCCACAGGTGCAGCAGCAACTACAAGATGATGTGCAAACCCTGCTGAAAAACCTGGCTACGTTTGAAGCCACCCAGGTGCCTGATATGATAGAAGAGGCCATTAAGAAACTGCCCATAACCATCCTTACAGAAGAGAATGCGGCAACCCTGGCCCTGAGCCTTGAAGCACAACTTAATGCCAACTACAAAACCATTAATGATGAGATTGACGCCCTGCTGCACCCGCTAACGGAGTTTTTACAGACTGAGCTGGTGCCAGATATGGAAGCAGCCAACTACCAGTACAACCAGACCAACAACCTGCACGAGGCCATACCTGGCCTCATTAAAGACAACAAGTTAACTGCTGCAGACATTGCCCAGGTAATTCAGGATGCATGGAACAAGCACAGCAAAGACCTGAAAGCAACCCTAGAAACCACCTATACCACCATTGCCACAACCCTGAAAGAGCAGTTCAGCCAGGCAACCACTGCCCTAAAGCCACAACTGGATGAAGTAAAGAAAACAGGTGACGCCCAGGCACTGGCTGACTTAAAAAGCCTGGAAGATGTGCAGAAAAACATTGAAGAGCTACTGAGTGGCATTGACAATAAGAAAAACGCCAGGCGCTGGGCTGAAGATGCTGTTGATGAACTGGCCGGTGCGCCATGGGCAGGGCAGCTGCTGCAAGAGCTCACCACCCGCATCAACACCCTGGGTGAGGTGCTGCAGGCCAAGTTTATTGCCAAGTGGGACCAGTACCTGGGGGCCGTGAAAGAACTGTCAAGCCGCGAGCTTATTGAAAACCTGACTCAACTGGTGCAGCAACTTACTATTGGCAAAAACAAACTGGAAGCCAGCCGCACCAAATGGGTACAGAGCATACTCAACAAAATATTCAACGCCGGTTTGCACCCTGAAACCTACCTTGAACAAAGCAAGCTCATACTCAACAAGGCATTTGAAGTACTATTAAACAAATACAACAACCTGGTTGAGCCCCTGATACAACTCATACAAGACACCATACTGCCCGACCTGAAGGCGGCCCAGAAACAACCTGGTAATTCGCTTATACTACCCAAGGTAGACTTACAGGCCCTGCAACAGACAAAGCTAACTGAGGCAGATGTGCAACAGCTGGTTACTGATACGCTCAACAGTGCCCAGGCCAACTTAACTGAATTACTTGCTGGCAACATCAGGGGCATTGCTATGCCACTGGCAAGCCCTCTTGAAGTATTTAAAGAGCTACTGGCAGCCATTATTCAAGAAATACAGACCTGCCTTGAGCCCATGCCCAACCAGCCCTATATACCTACGGCAAACGGCCTGCAGATTAACTACACGGCCAAACAAAACTATACCCTTGGGCAGGGTAATGAACTGGCCCTGCAAATGTACCAGCTGGGCCCCTGGGCCACCCAGCAAATGGAGGTAAGCAGCACGGCCCCTACCCTGGTGCCCCAGTTTACCAGCCCTGCTTATGCCTATGTGGGCCTTACAGAATATACCCTGGGGGCCACAGCTACCCTGTTTTGGGTACTGAAAACACCCATTGAATACTTTGATGCTGCCTCGTTTCATAAACTTACGGTACAATACCCTTACCAAAGCCAATGGCAACAGGCCACCCTGCTGCGTGACGGCA
>CAZXTW010000013.1:15646-23108 GCA_964643525.1 uncultured Roseivirgaceae bacterium | reverse complement strand
ATCGATACTGAGAGAAATAATGGCGGGTTTACTCTGGCTCGTTTTAACGCTGGCTATAATTGTCGTTAGGCCAACTGGCCTGTTGTCATTAGGCCAACTGGCCTATTGGTGTTAGGCCAGTTGGCCTAATGACCGGCCCTGCCAGACATAGGCTTCTACCCTCCTGCTAAAACGCCCTGGGCATCTACTAAATAACCTATGGCCCAAGCAGAGGCAAGCACAACCTGGGCATGAGGCCCGGTGGGTACAGGCAAATTCCTATTACCAGCGCTGTGTGCTTATCCCATATTTTTTCTGGTACATCAATAGGGATGTTAGCATTAAAGCCTAATTTTGGCCCCTGTAAAATAAACCCCGGTTCAACACCAAAAAGGATTTGACTGCATAATCAAAATGGACAAAAAAAGGGTATTGATTACCGGCGGCGCCGGCTTTTTGGGTTCTCACCTGTGCGACCGCTTTATGAAAGAAGGGTACCATGTGATTGCCATGGATAACCTGATTACAGGCTCGCTCAGCAACATAGAGCACCTCATGGAGCACCCCAACTTTGAGTTTTATCATTGCGATGTGAGCAAGTTTGTGCATGTACCGGGTAACCTTCATTACATTTTGCACTTTGCCTCGCCAGCCAGCCCTATTGATTACCTTGAAAAGCCCATACAAACACTAAAGGTAGGCTCACTCGGTACCCATAATTTATTGGGCCTGGCCAAGAGTAAAGGTGCGCGTATTTTGGTGGCCAGTACCTCTGAGGTGTATGGCGACCCGCTGGTGCACCCCCAGAATGAAGATTACTGGGGCAATGTAAACCCTGTTGGCCCTCGCGGTGTATACGATGAAGCCAAGCGCTTTCAAGAAGCCATGACCATGGCTTACCACACCTACCACAAGCTGGAAACACGCATAGTACGTATATTTAATACTTACGGCCCCCGCATGCGCCTGAACGATGGCCGGGTATTACCCGCCTTTATTGGGCAGGCATTGACCGGTAAAGACCTGACCGTTTTTGGCGATGGCCAGCAGACACGCTCGTTTTGCTATGTTGATGACCTGGTTGAAGGCATATACCGCCTGCTAATGAGCGATTATGTGCACCCGGTAAATATTGGCAACCCAGATGAAGTAACTATTAAGGAGTTTGCCAATGAAATACTGGCGCTAACCAACAGCAACAGCAAAATTATTAACAAGCCCTTACCTGTTGATGACCCCAAGCAGCGTCGCCCTGATATTGGCCGGGCCAAAGAAGTACTGAACTGGACGCCACAGGTGCCCCGGCAGGAAGGCCTGCGCATTACTTATGATTATTTTAAAGCACAGTTAGAGTCAAACAACTTGGTGAATGGGTGAGGCTAAAAAAATTCTGGTAACCGGCGGTGCCGGCTACATTGGGTCGCATACAGTAATTACGCTTAAAGAGGCTGGCTTTGAGCCAATCATCATAGACAACTTTGTGAACTCAAGCAAGCATATGGTGCGTAGCATGGAAGCCATTATTGGCGGCCCGGTTACGCTGTATGAAGGCGACTGCCAGGACAGCGCTTTGCTTGATACCATTTTTAAAACAGAAGGCACTATTGATGCGGTTATACACTTTGCCGCGCTTAAATCAGTTGGTGATTCAGTCAAAGAGCCGGTACGCTATTACCAAACCAATAACAATGCACTGCTGGCGGTACTTGAAGCAATGGAGCGCTGGCAGGCACATAATATTGTTTTTTCGTCATCATGCACAGTGTATGGCATGCCCGATTCGCTGCCTCTTACTGAGCAGTCGCCAGTAAAGCCAGCAGTCATGCCGTATGCCCATACCAAGCAAATGGGCGAGCAAATGTTGCGGCTAACCAGCTGGTGCCACACCCAAAACCCAACTGACTACCACCTGAACGCCCTAAGCCTACGGTACTTTAACCCGGTTGGGGCACACCCCAGCGCCACCATAGGCGAGCTACCCAGCGGCGTACCCAGCAACCTGATACCCTTTTTAACACAAGCTGCTGTAGGCAAACTGAAAACACTTTCTGTATTTGGCAATGATTACGAAACCCGTGATGGCACCTGCATTCGAGATTATATTCATGTATTAGATGTAGCCGAGGCCCATGTCAAAGCCATTGAATACCTACTGGGTAAACCTGAAAAGGGCTATTATGATGTGTTTAATATTGGTACAGGCACAGGCAGCACCGTATTTGAATTGATTCACGCGTTTGAACAAGCCAACAACCTGCCTATTAATTATACAGTAGGGCCCCGCCGCCCTGGCGATGTACCCGCCTATTATGCCAATGCTACAAAAGCCAACGAGGTACTCCACTGGAAACACAAACGTACGGTACAACAAGCCATGAAAGATGCCTGGCAGTGGCAGCAGTATTATATAGAAAACGAACAGGCATTTGCTGACTAATACGAGTGCTTCTTAGCCTTAGGTCTGCGCCTTCTTAGTCTACTTTTCAGTATACAATACCTGCATCAGGGTCTGGCCAACAGCCTTCAACGTTTGTGGGTCAATACATTCCAGGTTATCACCATGGGTATGGTGGTGCTTAAAAAAGAAGGTTTGCGGCTTAAAGTCTATGATATTAATCATAGGTATCTTAGCCAGGGTGTTTACATAGTAGTGGTCATCTAATACAGCCCCACCAGCTTTGTAACTAAAATAATTGCCATAGCCCAGCTGGTGGCTGGTGTCCCACACTTTTTTTACTATGCTTGGTGCAAACTCGTTTGAGTGCACCTCCTGATAAAAAGTGGCCCCTTTGGCTCCAACCATATCTAACAATATGCCGTAATAAGCACTGTAATTACTTACATGTTTGTTTTTGCCCCAGTATTGTGAACCCAGGCAGTACCAAACACGGTCATTAGCCACACGGTCGGCGCCTTCAGGCTTGCCATAGTCCTCACCGTCAAAAAACAGCATATCAACACCTACGGTGGGCAGCTCATTACTGGCCAGCACCCGGGCCAACTCTAACAATACGGCCACACCACTGGCCCCATCATTGGCTCCGTCAATGGGCTTGGTTTTATCTACACTGTCTTTATCAGCAAATGGGCGCGTATCCCAATGGGCAGCCAGCAGTATACGCTTGGTAGCTGCCGGGTTAAAGCTGCCCACGATATTGGTAAGTTGCAGCCTGGTGCCGTCAAAAGCTGTTTCTGTAAACTCCTGCAGGGTTACTTTGGCCTTATAGCCTTCAAGCCGGTTAATGATGTAGGCGCGCAGTTGCTCATGGGGCACACTATTGGGCACCCGTGGCCCCAGTGCTGTCTGGTAGGCCACAAAGGCATAGGCACTGTCAGCATTAAACTCAGGCACAATAATATTGGCCACTGGTGGTGCCGGTGGCAGCTTTGGCTGCCTGGTCTTACTGTCATTGCCACACCCTATTAATAATAACAAGGCAAGGGCCGCCATACCTACTAAAAGCTTATTCTTCATATGCCCAGTCTATGCCAGTTTTCATGTCTTTCAGTACAATACCTTCCTGCTTGAGCAATGCCCTTATCTGATCAACCTTATCATAATCTTTACTGGTTTTAGCTTCGCGGTACAAACCCACCAGTATGTCAAGCAGGTTATCGTACTGTACCGGCTTTTCATCAACAAGGCCAAGAATTTGCTCAATTACAGTCAGGAAGGTTTGCTTCATTTCATGAAAAAGCTCTTCACCTATCTCTGCTGTTTTCAGCCCACCTGTGTGTATGGTGTTGAACTTTTTTAACAAATTAAATAATTGTGCAATACACAGTGCTGTATTGAAGTCATCATTTAATGCCCTGAAGGTATTGTCAATAATTTGGCGTATTTGCTTGGTTGCTTTCTCATTGGTTGGCACCTCAGCAAGCGGGGTATAACCAAGCTTTTTAACTACGTTAACACCGTTAATCAGCTTTTTGTAGCCCTTGGCAGCGGCTTGCAGTGCGTCGTTGCTAAAATCAAGTGTACTGCGGTAATGTGCCTGTAAAATAAAAAAGCGCACCGTCATGGGCGAGTAGGCCTGCTCCAAGCTTTTGTGGTTGCCTGTAAACAACTCCTGCATGGTAATGAAGTTGCCCAACGACTTACCCATTTTCTGCCCACCAACAGTAATCATGTTGTTGTGCATCCAATAGCGGGCCGGCTCAACATCACGGGCAGCTTTGCACTGGGCAATTTCACATTCGTGGTGCGGAAACTGCAGGTCAAGCCCACCCCCATGTATGTCAAACTGGTTGCCCAGGTATTTGGCACTCATGGCAGTGCACTCAAGGTGCCAGCCTGGAAAGCCATCGCTCCAGGGTGATTTCCAACGCATAATATGTTCAGGGGATGCCTTTTTCCAAAGGGCAAAGTCAAGCGCATTGCGCTTTTCGCCCTGCCCGTCAAGGGTTCGGCTGCCACTCATCAGCTCATCTACCACACGGCCAGAAAGTTTGCCGTAATCGTAAGCAGTATTATAACGTGTTACATCAAAATAAACTGAACCGTTTACTTCGTAAGCATAACCTTTATCCAGGATTTCCTGTATGAGTTCAATCTGTTCAATAATATGGCCTGAAGCCACTGGTTCAATACTGGGCCGACGTACATTGAGCATGTCCATATCATGATGGTATTTGTCAGTATAGACCTGCACCACCTCCATAGGCTCCAGCTTTTCAAGCTTGGCTTTTTTAGCCACCTTGTCTTCTCCCTCATCTGCATCGGCCACAAGATGGCCCACATCAGTAATGTTGCGGACATAGCGCACCTTATGCCCCAAATGTGTCAGATAACGGAAAACAATATCGAATGTAATAGCCGACCTGGCGTGGCCCAGGTGGGCATCTCCATAAGCTGTAGGCCCGCACACATACATCCCTACAAAAGGTGGGTTTATCGGGTTAAATACTTCCTTCTCTCGGGTCAGCGTATTATAAATGCGTAGCTGATTCAACATGACTTAATTTTTACTATAGCTATCAGATGCAAATGGAAACTATTTTCACTATACTACCAATGCATGCCAGCAGTATTATTTGTAATGGTATCTAAAATATGTGGTTAAGCTGCGCAATATACCGTTTATGCTGGGCAATGCCCCACAGAATACCCCATTTTACTGCTGCTGGTTTGTAAAGCTGATTATTTAACGTAAATTTGCATCAGAACAAATATAAATGATACTGCGAGGGGACACGAGTCCCCTCTTTTCATTCATAAAAATACTGCTATTGAGTAATATCAAAGCGACGTTAGTCAAGATTGTAGAACATAGTATTGATGATGAACGACTCTTTTTTGTAGACGTTGTTCTGACAGATCGGGGGCCAGTACGCAAAATTTTAATTTTAGCTGATGGCGACCAGGGCATTACTATAGACCAGTGTGCTACTATAAGCAGAAAGGTAGCCGCTGAAATAGAGGCCCAAAACTTAATTGATCATGCCTTTACCCTGGAGGTATCATCGCCCGGCTTAGATTTTCCGCTAAAGCTGCAACGCCAATACGTAAAGAACATTGGCCGCCAGGTAAAAATCAAAACCCTTGACGGCAATGAGTACACAGGCACCTTAAGTGCAGTATCTGAGCATGAAGTGACAATTACACCAGAGCCCCAGAAAAAGGGCAATAAGCAACCAAAGAAAGTAAACAGTGAACCTGCCAAAAGCATTACGCTTGCTTTTGCAGCTATTGATAAAACTAATGTAATGATATCGTTCAAATAAAATGGAATTGACATGGACAGTGGCACCTTAATCGAATCATTTAAAGAGTTTGCCGGGAACAAAAATGTTGACAGGCCAACTATGATTCGCATTCTGGAGGATGTTTTCAGGACGATGATTCGTAAGAAATTCCAGACTGATGATAATTTTGACATTATTATTAATGCCGATAAGGGCGATTTAGAGATTTGGCGCTTCAGAGAAATTGTTGATGACAACTCTGAAGATATCTGGGACTATGATAAGATTAGCCTGAGCGATGCCAAGAAGATTGAGCCCGACTTTGAGATTGGCGAGGAAGTAGCCGAAGAGGTGAAGTTAATTGACTTTGGCCGCCGCGCAGTAATGACTGCCCGCCAAACATTGATACAGAAAATTAAAGACCTGGAAAAAGATATTCTTTTCCAGAAGTATAAAGAACTGGTAGATGAGATTATTGTTGGCGAGGTGTATCAGACATTAAGCCGTGAAATCTTGTTGATTGACGGTGAAGGGAATGAGGTATCGCTACCCAAGAATGAGCAGATACCTAAAGACCGCTACCGTAAAGGTGATTCAGTACGAGCTATAGTGCACCGCGTTGAAATGGTAAATGGCAATCCAAAAATTGTTTTGTCGCGTGTGGCCCCCAAGTTTCTGGAGCGCCTGTTTGAAAGTGAAGTACCAGAGGTATACGATGGGCTGATTACCATTCGTAAGGTAGTACGCGAGCCTGGCGAGCGTGCCAAAGTAGCTGTTGAAAGCTATGACGACAGGATTGACCCCGTAGGCGCATGCGTAGGCATGAAGGGCTCACGCATACACTCTATTGTGCGTGAGTTGCAAAACGAAAATATTGACGTAATTAACTACACCATTAATACTGAGCTATACATTGCCCGTGCCTTGAGCCCGGCAAAAATTGGCAGTATTAAGGTAAATGAAGAAGAAGGCCGTGTGGCAGTATACCTGAAGCCCGATCAGGTATCGTTGGCCATAGGTAAAGGTGGTCAAAATATTAAGCTGGCCAGTAAGCTGGTAGGCATGGAGATTGACGTATTCCGTGAAATGGGTGAATACGACGAGGAAGATGTGGACTTGAAGGAGTTTGCCGATGAAATTGATGAGTGGGTCATTGACGAACTGAAACGGATTGGTTTAGATACAGCCAAGAGTGTATTGAACCTATCTAAGGAAGAATTAAACCGCAGAACAGACCTTGAAGAAGAAACCATTGTCGAAATAATCAACATCCTAAAACAAGAATTCGAATAATCGGGCTACTTTTGATATTAAATTAGAAAAGAAAAGTTCATATGGCGGAAGAGAAAATGATGCGGTTAAGCCAGGTAGCAAGAAAACTGAACGTAGGTACCTCTACGATTGCAGATACCCTTGCTACTAAAGGCTTTAAGATCGATAACAAGCCAAACACTAAAATTACGTACGAACAATTCAACATGCTTGCCAAAGAGTTTGAGTCTTCTGCATTAGATAAAGAAGAAGCACTTGGAATTCATATTGGTAAAAAACACTCTGACAACATCATTATTGATGGTAATACAAGTAAAGAAGTAACAGGCAAAGAAGAAGAAGAACAGATTTTAATTAAAGGCAATTCATTTGATCAAGACGCTACGAACTCAACTACTGAAGAAGCTGACACCGCCCCTACTACACCGCCACAACCCGAACAAACTAAAAAAGAAGAGACACAAGAGCTGTTTAGCCCCAGCAAACTGCCCGGCCTGAAACCCGTAGGCAAGATAGATCTTGAAGC
>CAZXTW010000013.1:9538-15546 GCA_964643525.1 uncultured Roseivirgaceae bacterium | reverse complement strand
CAACCTGAACCAGTAGCAGAGCCAACGCCTGCAAAGTCTGAACCAGTAGCTGAAAGTAAGCCTGCTGAGCCCGCCCCCGCAAAAGAGGCCCCTCAGGAAGCACCAGCACCTGTGGCTAAAGCACCTGAGCCCGAGCCTAAGCCTGTAGAAGATGTGCCCGCAAAAAGCACACCTGCACCTAAAGCTGATGCCCACAGTGCTAAGCCTGAGGCAACGCCACCTCAAAAAGAGGCCCCTCAGGAAAAAGCACCAGCCCCTGTTGCCAAAGCGCCCGAACCACCAGCCGAAAAGCCGGCGGAAACAGCGCCCAAACAGCCTGAAGCAAAAGAGGTGCCTGCTGCAAAGGCACCTGAAAAAGCTGATAAAGAACCAGCTTCTGAACAGCCCAAAGCACAAGAGCAAACCTCAACTACACCCAAAACGGAAGCAACAACAACAAATCAAGGCACCGATAACGATCAGAAGCAAGCACCACCGGCCGCCACAGAGGCGCCCCAAGGCGAAGCCAGTGCCGAATTACCAGAAAACAAGAAGTCAAAAGTGAAGTCTAAAGACACGGTAGCTTTAGCAAAAGCTGAGAGTGGGAGCAGCCGGGGTGTGATAGAAGCCAAAGCCGATACGCTAAAGGGACTAACGGTATTGGGTAAGATAGAATTACCCAGCCAAAAGAAAAAAGAAAAGCCCATTGCCTCTTCTGACGATGCCAAAGACAAGCGGAAGAAGAAGCGGCCCCGTAAAAGAATGCCCGGCAGTGGCCCTCAAGGCCAGGGTGGCCAACAAGGGCAAGGCCAGGGCGGTCAGCGCCAGGGCCAGGGTCAAGGTCAGGGTGGTCAACGCCAGGGTCAAGGCCCAGGTGGCCAACGCCAGGGGCCTGGAGGCCAACGCCAGGGCCAGGGTGGGCCAGGACGTGGGCCTCGCCACGGCAACGACCCACGTGGCGGCAGAGGTAAGTTAAACCAAAGAAGAGGCCAACAGGCCAAGAAGCCTGAAAAGGAAGAACTGACCGACAAGCAGGTTCAGGATAAAATTAAGGCCACACTGGCCAAATTAAGTGGGGGAGGCTCCAAAGGTGGTGCCAACCGATCTAAATACCGCAGAGAAAAAAGGAGTGCCATTGCCGAGTCAGAGCATGAAAAGGCAATGCAGGCACAGGAAGATGCAAAAACACTGAAGGTTACCGAGTTTATCTCGGCCAACGACCTGGCCTCGTTGATAGGTGTTTCTGTTAACGAGATCATCTCTACCTGTATGTCACTGGGTATGTTCGTATCTATTAATCAGCGCTTAGATGCAGAATCTATAACAGTTATTTCTGATGAATTTGGGTATAATGTTGATTTTACCTCATCTGATGAAGAAACAGCTGTAGAGGTAGTAGAGGATGAACCGGAAGATCTGGAAGACCGCGCCCCAATTGTAACCATCATGGGCCACGTTGACCACGGTAAAACTTCATTGCTTGACTATATACGTAACGCTAAGGTTACTGAAGGCGAGGCTGGTGGTATTACTCAGCACATTGGTGCTTATGATGTAATGACCAATAGCGGCAAACGCATAGCCTTCTTAGATACACCGGGTCACGAAGCCTTTACGGCCATGCGTGCCCGTGGTGCTAAGGTAACTGACGTGGTTATTATTGTAATTGCGGCAGATGACAGCGTGATGCCTCAAACAAAAGAAGCCATTAACCACGCCCAGGTGGCAGGTGTGCCTATCGTGATTGCCATGAACAAAATCGATAAGCCCAACGCCAACCCCGATAAAATCAGAGAAGAGCTTTCAAACATTAATATTCTGGTTGAAGAATGGGGCGGTAAGTACCAAAGCCAGGAAATATCAGCCAAGTCAGGCCTGGGTATAGATGAGTTGCTTGAAAAGGTACTGCTAGAAGCAGAGCTGTTAGAACTAAAAGCCAACTACGAGCGCCGTGCTTTAGGTACAGTGATTGAAGCCAGCCTTGACAAAGGCCGTGGCTATGTAGCCACTATGCTGGTAGAAAACGGTACGCTGAACATAGGAGACGTGATGCTGGCTGGTGCCCACTATGGCAAGGTAAAAGCCATGTTTGATCACCGGGGCCATAACCTGCAAAAGGCAGGCCCAGCCACACCAGTATTGGTGCTGGGCCTTGACGGTGCCCCACAGGCCGGCGATAAGCTCAATGTATTAGAATCAGATCGTGAAGCACGTGAGATAGCCACCAAAAGGGCACAGATTAACCGCGAGCAGTCAATACGCACCAAGAAGCACATTACCCTTGATGAAATTGGCCGCCGCCTGGCCATAGGTTCATTCAAAGAGTTGAATGTAATTGTTAAAGGTGATGTGGATGGCTCAGTGGAGGCCCTTTCAGACTCGCTACTGAAGCTGAGTACTGAAGAGGTACAGGTAAGCATTATACACAAAGCGGTAGGCCAGATATCAGAAAGCGACGTACTGCTTGCTTCTGCCTCTGATGCCATTATTGTGGGCTTCCAGGTGCGGCCTTCGCCCAGTGCGCGCAGGCTGGCCGAAAATGAAGAGATTGAAATCAGGCTCTACTCTGTAATTTACGATGCCATTAACGAGGTGAAAGACGCTATGGAAGGTATGCTTTCGCCAACCGTTGAAGAGATTGTTACAGGTAATGTTGATGTACGTGAAGTATTCAAAATCTCTAAAGTTGGTACTGTAGCTGGTTGTATGGTTACTGATGGCCTGATTAAGCGTAACAGCCAGATTAGGCTGGTTCGTGACGGTATTGTAGTCTACACCGGCGAAATTATGGCGCTGAAACGCTTTAAAGAAGATGTAAACGAGGTGAAAAACGGCTTTGAATGCGGTATTAGCATCAGAAACTTTAATGACATTAAAGTAGGTGATAATATTGAGTGTTTTGAAGAGCGTGAAGTAAAACGTACCCTCTAACCTATTTGCTTGCAGGGCCTTATGGTTACACACCCTGTATACCAGGCCCTGCAGCTATTTTTTCTCACTGTTTTTTGTTGTTGCATGCTGGGCACTACCTTAGGCATGGCTCGCCCCTGGTGGGTACTGTGGTTTTTGGCCAGGCAAAACCGCATGTTAGTGCTACGTTTTTACTTTTTACCTGGCACCCTTGCCGGTATTTTCTGGTGGTTAATGCAGCTCTAGCCGCTTTTCAAGCATATTTATCATATCCATTTCGTCCTGACTTACGCCATCAGAGGCATCTGCAAACAGGTATATGGTTTCTGACACAAACTTTTTGGCATAGTCATGCTGACTTAAATAAGCCTTTACAGCATCTAAAAATGGCTCACGCCATTGGTCAAGGTGTTTGAGCAGGTACCTGAACTCTGCCTTGTATACCAACGACAGGTTTTCAGAGGCCTCCCCATGCTCACCTTCGGCATAAGAAGCCCCCAGACCCCCAGCCAGCTTTTTACAATACAGCCACTCTTCACTGTCAACAATGCCATCACTGGCAGCTACCAGCAATGCCGGGAAAAAGGCTATAAATGACTGGAACTGCTCTTCAGACAGCTCAATAGTTCGCTCCTGGGTATATTGATGGTACAATGAGTCTGGCATATTTACAGGTATTTAGTCAAACGTTCTGTTTACAGTTACGCGTTGTAGGGTAATTCTAAATAATGGGTCAGGTATTTTATTTTCTCTGCCTCCTGTTCAGAGGTTCCGTCAGAGGCTTCAGCAAATAACTCAATAGTTTCCAGTACAGATGCTTTAATGTTGGGGTTTTGGGCCAGGTATGCCTTAAGGCCACTTAAAAAAGCCTCCTGGTGCAAGGGCAAATGCTTAATAATGTAGGCAATTTCTGTCAAGTATAGTTTAGACAGGTCATTTACGGCTTCACTGTCAAGGGGGCTGTCCTGCTGTTGGCCTGCACCAAATGGCTTGGCCATAAAACGCGCCAGCTGCTGTAGGTAATCCCACTCTTCGCAGTCAATAACACCATCACTTATACTGACCAGCAGAGCGGGGAAAAACACCACAAAGGGTGTAAACTGCTCTTCCATAAGTGTGGTTGGCCTGGCCTCTTTATAAGCCTCATACAGGCTGCTTAAACTACTGTTAGTCATATATGCTAAAATAGCCATTCAGCAGCAACAATAGCCTTAACGGCAATGCAAAATTTACGGCCTGGTGTGTTTACAGCAGTTGCCCTGCCAGCTGTAACAGGGTAGTCTCGGCCACCTTGGCATTAAACGCTGTGTTAATAAGGCGTAGTTCTGCCTGTGCTGCGTTTTCCTGTGCTTCACGCAATTCAAGTGCATTGCCGCTGCCCAGCTTGTAACGGTCGCGCGCTATGGCTGCATTTTCACGGGCCACCTCAAGGTTGGCCTGCTCAAGTACCATGAGCTGCAAGCTGTTGGTATAGGCTTTATATTGATTTTCTACATCTGTAAATACCTGCAACTCAATATTCTGTAGCTGGTAGTTTTGTGCCTCTACCCCCAACTGGGCATTTTGTAGCCTGCGCCCGTAGCCCAGGCCGTTCATGATGCTTACGCGGGCGGTAAGGCCATACGTTAGGCCAGAGGTGCGGTTACTGATTAAAAAGCCAGCGTCAGAATTGCGCCGGTTGTAATTGTAGTTCATATCAAAATCAAGCGTAGGTAGCCTGTCTGCCTTGACTGATTTTACCTGCAGGTCACTCAGGCTTACCCTCTGCTGCTGCACCTGAATATCATAATTGCTGGCAGCCACCCATGCTGTTAGTTGGGTGTGGCTCAGGGCAGTATCTACCTGTATATCATCAGGGGCAAAAAAGGCGGTGCTGGCCTGCCGCCCCAGCAGTCGGTTCAGTTCACTACATGCAGTAAACAGGGCCTCCTCTTGTGTAAGCAGGGCAGAGCGGTCAGTATTGTAATCAACACGGGCCCCCAGATATTCCAGCTTGCTGGCCTTGCCTACTTCATAGCGCGTTTTGGCCAGCGCCATACGCTCGGCCGAAAGGTCTACACTGTTGCGAGCCACGGCCAGCCGCTTTTGCTCTAACACTACCCTGAAGTAGCTAATCGTAATTTGACCCTTAACCTGGTTTATGGTAGCATTTAGCGCAGTCTGGTCAAGGTCTGTCTGTTGTTGCAGTGACTGGTAGGTAGCAAACATACCCAGGCCATCAAACAGGCGCCACGAAAGGCCTGGGGATAAATCAACCACATCAGTTTGTGCTCCTCTGATCTCGCGTGGTACAGAATCGTTCAAAAACTGCTGCCTTACGTTGCTGGTACTGCGGGTAGATGATGCAGAGACATCAATTACAGGCAAAAAGCCTGCGTTGCCCGCTGTAGTCAGGTTTTGGCTGGTACTTACAGCATTGGTGCCAATTTTAATATCAAGGTTATGGGCCATGCCCATACGCAGGGCCGCTTCAAGGGTAAGCTGCTCCTGGGCATTCACCCCTGTACAATACCCCAGCACAAACAGGGTAATGAGGGGTAATCGAGTAAGTTGAGTGAATAAATTCATGCTTGGCAGTTCTAAAAGCGGGCTTTGCGTTTTTCCTTACCGCTAACATAGGTAAACACCGCGGGTATTACATACAGGGTAAGCACTGTAGAAAAAATGAGCCCTCCAATAATTGACACCCCCATGCTCACCCTGCTTTCGGCGCCAGCCCCCAGGGCCAGGGCTATGGGCAAAATGCCTAATATGGTAGAGAGGCTGGTCATTATAATGGGCCTGAAGCGCGCTTCGGCCGCTCCTACAATGGCATCCATTGCATTCATACCCTGGGCCTTGCGCTGGTTGGCAAACTCAACTATCAGTATGCCGTTTTTGGTTACCAGGCCAATAAGCATAATAATACCTATCTGGCTAAATATGTTCAGGCTTTCGCCAAACAATACCAGCGAGCCTAGTGCACCAGCCAGTGCCAGCGGTACAGTAAACATAATAATAAAGGGCCCTTTAAAGCTTTCAAACTGGGCTGATAATATGAGGTAAATCAATATCAGGGCAAATACAAAGGCAAAAACCAGGCTTGATGAGCTTTCCTGGTACTCGGCCGAGCTGCCCGT
>CAZXTW010000013.1:0-9438 GCA_964643525.1 uncultured Roseivirgaceae bacterium | reverse complement strand
CGGTTTTCGCGGCCCACCTGCCCAATTACCTGGTATTGTTTGCCATTCATTATAAAGTAGCCAAACCGCTGCCCACTAAAGGCCAGTTGCAGGGTTTGTGCAATATCACGCACGGTTACACCCAGGCTGCGGGCTTTTTCGCGGTCAATTTCAATATTGATTTCAGGCTTGTTAAACTTCAGGTTCAGGTTTACAAAGGTAAATACATCACTGGCGTAGGCCTCTGCCATAAAATCAGGCAGTATGCTTTTTAACTTTTCAAGCGTAGGTGCCTGTATCACATAATCAACCTCAAAGCGGGCCCTGCGGTTGCCTATGGTTTGTGGCTCTGCAATAAAAGCCCTGGCAGCAGTGTTGCGCTGCACGGCAGGGCGCAGGGCCTGCACTATATCGCTCTGGCTGCGTGCACGCTGGTTGGCGTCTTGCAAAATAGTAAACATAAACGCAGAGTTCACTGAGCTGGAAGCCCCAAACCCTGGCGAGGTAACAGAAATAACAGCCTCCAGCTCGGGCACCTCGTCTATGGCTGTAGCGATAAGCTCATCTACGTAAGCATCCATATACTCAAAGGTGGTCCCTTCAGGGCCTGAGGCAATCACGCGAAAGCCGTTACGGTCTTCTTTAGGAGCCAGCTCTTGTGGCAGGTTGCCACCCAGGTAATAAATGGCCACACCGCTCAGGGCAATGACTACAAATGCCAGCCAGCGCACTTGCATAAAGCCCTCAAGGGTACGGTTATACAGCGCGTTTAGGCGCTCAAAAAGGGGCTCCGTTTTACGGTACAGCCAGTTGTGGCGCTCGCGCTTTTTTAATATGCGTGTACTGAGCATGGGGGTGAGGGTAAGCGCCACAAATGAAGAGATGACCACCGCACCGGCTACTACCACCCCAAATTCACGAAACAGGCGGCCGGTAAGGCCCTGTAAAAATACAATAGGCAAAAACACCGCCACCAGCGCCACTGTGGTTGATACTACGGCAAAGAATATTTCTTTTACCCCCTGCATGCCTGCCTTGTGAGGGTCCATACCGTCTTCAATTTTGGCATAAATGTTTTCAAGCACCACAATGGTATCATCAACCACCAGGCCTATGGCCAGCACAATGCCCAGCATGGTCAACACGTTAATTGAAAAGCCCGCCACAAACATGATGAAGAAGGTGCCTATGAGCGAAATCGGGATGGTGACTACTGGTATTACCGTAGTGCGCCAGTCACGCAGAAAAATAAAGATAATGGCCACCACCAGTATAAAGGCTGTTACAATGGTTTGCTGCACTTCATTGACCGACTGCTTAATGTACCGGGTATTGTCAAAGCCTACGCCCAGTTCAATATCAGCCGGCAGGTCTTTCTTAATAGTTTCAATCCGCTGGTAAAAGGCCTCGGCAATTTCAATATTATTGGTGCCGGGCTGGGGTATGACGGCAATGCCCACCATAGGCACCCCATCACGCTTAAGCACAGTGCGCAGGTTTTCAGGAGCCAGTTCGGCACGGCCAATATCTTCAAACTTAACAATGCGCTCGCCTTCTTCTTTAATAATCAGGTTGTTAAAATCGTAAGGGGTGTTAAGCCGGCCCATGGTACGTACGGTCAGCTCGGTGTTCAGGCCCTCTACCCTACCCGATGGCAGCTCTACATTTTCACGGTTTACGGCATTCAGTACATCTAAAGGGGTAAGGCGATAGGCCGCCAGCTTATCGGGGTCCATCCATAACCGCATAGAGTACTTTTTTGAGCCCCACACCTGTACTGAGCTTACGCCGGGTATGGTTTGTACCCGCTCTTTAAATGTGTTTTCGGCCAGGGCCGTCAGCTCAAGTAATGAGCGGGTGGTGCTTTTAATGTTAAAGAAAATAATAGGGCTGCTATCGGCATCGGCCTTGCGCACAGTGGGTGGGTCAGCATCGGGGGGCAGATTGCGCTGTGCAGACGATACCCTGTCGCGCACATCATTGGCGGCAGCCTCAAGGTCTACCTCCAGGTCAAACTCTACCGTAATGGTACTGCGGCCATCGCGACTTACTGAAGTAAGTGTTTTAATGCCTGCTATGCCGTTGATTGACTCTTCAAGCGGCTCAGTAATTTGCGACTCAATAATGTCTGCATTGGCCCCGGTATAGTTGGTGCTGACTGATATAACCGGCGGGTCAACGCTGGGGTATTCTCTAACCCCTAAGTACTGGAAGCTAATGGCCCCAAACAATAAAATGATAATAGACATGACAATGGCCAGCACCGGCCTGTCAATACTTATTGATGATAAACTGGCCATAAGCTATTAGTTCAGGTTAGTGATATCAACCTCCAAACCAGGGCGAATTTGTAATATACCAGAAGTGATGACGGTGTCACCGGGCAGCAGGCCCTCCGTTATTTCAAGTACTTTATCAGTACGGATGCCAATTTCAACATTCAGTGCCTCTACCTTGCTTTGCCGGCTCACAAATACTTTATGCCCGCCCAACTCTGGCACAACGGCTTCTGAAGGGACCATAATGGCGTTGTTAATGGTTTGCATTACCAGCTCAATGCGTGTAAACTGCCCGGGCAGCAGGCTGCCATCTGTATTGTTGGCCCTGGCCCGCATGGTTAGTGTGCGGGTGGTGGCGTTAATCTGAGGCTCAATGGCATACACAACGCCCTCACGGGTGCTGTCAGAGGCTTCTGTGGTAAAGTAAATGCGGTCATCAGGGCGTACCTTATTGCTGTATTTACCCGGAATTGAAAATTCAATTTTAGCCGGATTGATGTTAAACAGCCAGGCTATGCGGTCATTAGAGCTCACATAGCTGCCTTCGCTAATGTAACGCAGGCCAATAGTGCCGTTAAAGGGTGCGTATATTTTGGTTTGTTCTATCTGCGCCTTCACAAGGCTGATGTCTGCCTCAACAGTGTTGAGCTCATTCAGAGCAATGTCATACTCTTCACGGCTAATGGCCTCTCGCTCCAGCAACTGCTTTTGGCGGTATTCATTGGTTTGCCTTAACTGTTTATTGTACAACAGCTTTTGCAGTTGGGCCTGTAGTTCAGTGTCTTTCAGGCTTACCAGCAAATCACCTTTACGTACCTGGGTGCCTTCAGCAAAATGTATTTTCATTATCAGGCCGGCTACTTCACTTTTAAGCTCCAACTGCTCATTGGCAATGACAGAACCTGTTATGGTAATTTTATCTTCAAGCTTAGTAGGTTGGGCCACTACGGCGCGTACAGGCGTACGGCTAGCTTTTACAGGCCCTGCCTGTTGAGGTTCATTAGCTGGCTCATCAGCACCAAAAAAAGCAATCAGTGGTGTTCTAAAAAACCATGCCATGCCAACCAGCAAGGCAAGGGCAATGAGCACCTTGGTGTAGTTATTCATTTTGTTAAAGTAATACCCAGACTATGTTGCACAACCGTAGCCCAAAAGTAAATCAAACTGCACAGAATCTATTGTCGGCTACGTACTATAGTACAACTTATCTGTTGCTACATTTGTTCATTGGGCTTATGGCTACACCAATGGTCATATAGGCTTGTAGTTGGCTGGTAGGCCAAAATGAAACAAGCAAGCACCAGAGGCACTTGCTTGTTTTGGTCCTGTTAACAACTTATGCAAACGTCCATATGTAGAATAATTTGGTTATGGCTTTACAATATCAAGGTAAACCGTATCGCTACTGAACGAGGTAAATATGCCCAGGCCATTGTTGATATTACTCAGCGGTTCTGTTAAGTTGCGCGAGTCTTGCTCGGCTGTTGCATACAAATCAGCATACGATTGGTTTACGTGAAACACCACCACCCTGTACCGCCCATACTGCGTAAGCGAAAAGGGCAATACGTTGTACACATCTAAGGTGGTGGGTTCTGTAATAAAGCTAAAGTTGGGGCGCCCAAAGCCGTCAAAATCTAGCTGGTTAATTTCTTCAGGGCTCTCTTCAGTGTTTTCAATCAATACATAATAGGGCTCGGCTGTGGGGTTGTCCCACAGTACCTCCAGCGGCTCCTGCTCACCCCGGTTAAACAAGTCTTCAAAATCATCAATTGGTGCTACCTCCAACCTGTAAAATGACAGGCTTACGCCTGTGGGGCGTGTAGGCACTGTGGTGGTGGCCGTAGCCGTTTGCCCGTTATGGTTCAGGGTAAGGCTGTACTGCTGGCCCTCAACAATCTGCAAGGCTGTGCCTTCATACCCATAATGCCCCTGCGTACCCGCCTGGTAGGTTAGCGGGTACACGTTGTCGTTCCATAACAGGGTAACTTCGGCATTACTAATACTATAATCGGCAGTGGTGTCTGTCACGAAAGGAATCAGCTGGCTTACCTTCACTGAATCTACTGTGGCCCCGGCATACAGGTACCCCTCAACAATTAGCGTTTGGGTAGCCTCAGGGTCAAAGGTATCGCTGGTGCATGCGGCAGTGGCCAACATGGTTATGGCCAGCCCTATTAGTATACTGTTGGCGTATCGGTTCATCAAGGCTAAAATTTAATGTTGAAAAAAAGGTTGGGCGTAAAGCCAATGGTGTTCACATCGGTTTCAACTACAGTGCCTTCAATAATGTCAAAGGTTTTGTACCATACATTGGTGTTGTTGTACAGGTTAAAAACTGAAAGGCCCAGCTCTGCATTGGCCTTGCGCCCCCAAGGCCAGGCATAGGTGGCTGAGACATCCATGCGGTGGTAGGCTGGTAGCCTGTAAACATTTTTTTCGCCCACGCTTACATAACTGCTTGTTGAACCATCAAGCAGGGTAACCTCGTAAAAACCCACTGGGCGGGTATAGGGCTTGCCAGTGGCATACACCCAGGTGCCGGCAAACGTCCATTTGCCCAGCCGCACACTGTTTACCAGCTTAAACTCGTGCGTTTGGTCATGCAAGGCCGGAAAAGGGGCATCGCTAAGCCCTGGGAACTCATGCGTCACTTCGCTAAGCGTATAACTTACCCAGCCGGTGTATTCACCAAACTTTTTTTGTACCAAAAACTCAATGCCCTGGGCAAAGCCCGTACCTTCAAAAAACAGCTCGCTCACCTCGGTTTGCTGGGCCCTGAAGTTGTTGGCAAAACGCAGGGTATATTCAGAAAGGCCCGTCATGTCTTTGTAATATGCCTCCACATCAAAAAGAAAGGCATCAGTTTCGTACGAGACACCCGCAATGTAATGTGTAGCCGACGAGACGGGGTTCAAATCGTCATTGGCCATCAACCAGAAGTCTCTGCTGCCCTGTGAAATATCTTCACGTACTACCCGGGTTACAAACTGGTTGTACTGGCCCCAGGCGGCCTTGGCCTTAAAGCGGTCGTTAATCTGGTAGGTGGCGGCTATTCGGGGCTCAACATAGGTTTGCCCGGTGCCACTGTAATGCGTTACACGCACACCGGGGGTAATGCTAAGCGTGGGCACAGGCTGCCAGGTATCCTGTAAATAAGCAGCCAGTGTGGTGCCTTCGTCTTGCCGGTCAAGTACAGTTACCGTGTCGTTTTGTAACTGAAAATAATCAACTTCGTTCAGGGTATACTGCGCACCAAACTCCAGAGTATGCTGGTCATTCAGCAGCAGCTCATTGTCCAGCCTAAAAGTATAATCGTCTACCGTATTGTCTTCCAAAACGCCAGTTCTAATAGTAAAGGTGCTATCGGCACGGGTCACTTCGGTACTGGTAAAACGGTCGCGGTCAGTAAAGTAACGCGAGTATGAAGCCACAGCATTGGTAAAAAAGCGGTCAGACCATTGCCGGCTCCACTTCAGGCTGGCACCTACATTGCCCCAGTCGTTAATATCGGTGGTGCTGTTGTCAAAGGCCAGGTCATCTCCGCCTCCGCCGCCAAAGCCTCCAAACCCACCAAACTGGCTGCTGTTAAAGCTGTTTGAATTGTCAAGCTTGTCCTGGCCGTTGTAAAAAGACAATGAAAGTATATCGCGGTTAGTGGGCCTGTAGGTAAGCTTGGTATTGAGGTCATAAAAGTGAAAGGTAGGCTCAGTTTGTGTTTGCCCAAAACCACGCCCACCAGGCCCACCGAAGCCACCGGCACCGCCCTGCGTGTTGCCGGTGTTTTCTTCTTCAAAAATGTCAAATATGTTCTGAAACAGCCCGCTCTGTATAATATCTGTATATGAGCGGCGGCCCGCCACAAACAAAGAGCCTTTGCCTTTGGCAAAAGGCAGCTCTAACGAGCCGTTCACACTTAATGCGCTGATGCCAATATTGCCCGCTGCCTTGTTGTTGTTGCCATTTTTGCCGGTAAGTGATACCACGCTGGAAAGCCTGCCCCCAAACCGGGCGTCATAGCCGCCTTTATAAAACTGCACGTCTTTCACGGCATTGGCATTGAAGGCGCTAAAAAAGCCGTAAAAGTGGTCAACATGGTATACGGTAAACCCGTCAAACAGCACCAGGTTCTGATCTGGTGTACCCCCTCGAACAAACAGCCCCGATGAGGTTTCGTTGGTGCCACTAATGCCAGGCAGCAGCTGCAACGACCTGAATATGTCTTTTTCACCCAGGCTGGGCAGCGTGCTGAGCTGCGCAGGCGAAACAGATATGGTACTGATGCCGGTAGAAGCTTTGACCATATGTTCTTTCTGGTCTGAAATTACTACTTCGGCCAGCTGGGTAGTCATTGATTCCATGGTCAACACCACCTGCCCGTTGCTTATCATTTCAGGGTTTAGCTTTACCTGCTTGGTTTTGTAGCCCAGGTATTGCAGCATAAGGGTGCTGGTGTCTGTAGGGCAGTTCAGCAAGGCAAAGTGCCCATCAACATTGGTGGTGGCCCCTTTTTGGTTGGCCAGGCTGTACACAGTAGCAAAAGGTAGGGTTTCACCACTGACCTTATCAATTATTTTACCACGCAGGGTAAAGTCAAAGGCAGAGGCGGTGTATGTCTTGATTAACTGCACACCTTTTTTCCTGATTACCACATTGCCACTGGCTTGTACCACAAAGGCCACATCATAACTGGCCAGCAGCTGGCTCAATACCTCATTGATGGGTATATCTCGAAAAAACTGGGCAGAAAGCAATGTATTGGGTATATCATCTTCATGGTAGTCAAACTCAAGGCTATACTTATAGCCCAGCTCTTCAAAAATATTGTAGAGCGTCATGCCCATGAACTGTTCATTCACTATGGCTTGTGAGCGGTCCTGACCATATGAAACTAATGGGGCAGGTAGTAAGGCTACCACAGCCAGCGTAAAGGGTAGTAAATGTTTGGTTTTCATAGCCTTCATCATCGGGTTGCCCTGCAATTGGCAGGGTTGAATGCCCAATGATGCGGCTATACGGTTACGTTTAAAAAATTATTCAATAAAAGCCGTTGGTTGTTCAATGAAAGGCCTGCAAAATGGCCTCTTTAGCCTGTTATTGAAGTTTTTGTGCCTTTGGTTGAATAAAAAATGGCACAAGCAACCACTTTAAAGGTGGGTGCATTTATGAATATTAGGGGCATAGCAAGCAGGGCTAAAATTAAGCCCCCTGGCCAGCCTGAAAAGGCAGAAACAACCCTAAACCAACCATAAGTTGTACCATTACCGTATGTACAGTAGTCTTAACGTCGTATGTACAGTAGTCCTAACGTCGTAGGTACAGTAGTCACAACGTCGTAGGTACAGTAGTCACAACGATGATGGTACAGTAGCCTCATTGTCGCTAGTACTGCTGTACCAAAGGCTTGGGTACAGCCGCACCTACAGTCATGTTAAAGCTATTGTTGATTGTGTGCAGCAGGTGCTGCCACCTGAAGTTCCATCTGTATATTGCAGCGAGCGTAGGGGGTAGCGCGGCCGGGTACTTTGCTAAAGCCCAACTTCTGGTACAGGTTAATGGCAGGTTTGAGTACAGCGTTGCTTTCTAGATAGATTTTATTTGCGCCTAGCTCACGGGCTTTATCAACAATTTTTTTGCCCAGTAACCAGCCAATGCCCAGGCCCTGCGCCTGGTCTGACACAGCCATTTTAGCCAGTTCATAATCATACTCGGGGTCGTCCATCTTAATTAATGCACATACCCCAACAGGCTGGCCCTGGTGCAGGGCTACAAAAATGTGCCCGCCATTATTAATAATATAGCCTTCGGGGTTGCACAGCGCCTTGCGGTCGGCTTCTTCCATAGTAAAATAGCGGCTAATCCAGGCCTCATTCAGGTCATGAAATGCCTGGCTGTAATCAGCAGTGTAAGGCACTATACTAACCTGCTGCATGGCCCGTTGCTTCTTTTCTACCCGTACCCGGTCAAGCAGTGACTTCTGGTCCAGCAAATACTCCAACTCTTGCAGGGCATACCATATGTTGTGGCGCATTTGGCCATAAATGCCCTCAACCGCGTGGTCAATATCATTGCATTGCACGGTTAGCCTGCCCGCATTGCTCTGCCCCTTTTCAGTCAGCTCAATAATGTTCTTCCGGCCATCGTTGCTGTCTTTCTTTTCAATGGCTATGCCTTCTTTGACCATTTCACGCACAATTTTACTGACCGAGGGGTGCGAGTGACCAATTTCTTCAGCAATGGCCGTAACTGATTTGGGGCCATAATTGGCCAACACATAAAAAACCGGAAACCACTTAGGCTTCAGGTCTACCTGATACATATCATAAATTTGATGTGCATCTTCAGTTAGCCGTTCACTGAGCATGCGCATGCGGCTGCCTAATGCCATTTTGCCTACTTTATCGTAAAACATACAAATTGCTTTAATTACAAATATAGATACGTAACTGATTACGTAAATATATAAATACATGGCTACACATGCAATAGTTGCCAAGGGTTTGGTGCATTAACGGCTATAAACGGGGTATTGCGCCCATGGTGGCTTACCTTTGCTGTGGTGAATTGGGCCCAAAATTTGTATCGGTTTTTACGTGTACTCAGCCTTGACGTGGTGGCAGGTGCCCTGGTAGGGGCCTTGTTTTTTGCCTACCACTTTAAGGTACAGCTGCCCTGGCCTGTGCTAACAGCTTTGGGGCTGGCCATATGGCTCATTTATACATTAGACCATTTGGCCGATGCCCGGCATACCGGGCATACGGCCCATACCTACAGGCACCGGTTTCATCAAAAATACGCCCGCTGGCTATGGCTGGGGGTAGTAGTGGCAGCCTTGGGTGGCATGGCCATGCTTTGGCTACTGCCAGCACCAACATTAAGGCTGGGCGCTACCGTAGCGGCTGTGGCCATTGTATATTTTATTGCCAACACACTGTTTAAAAGCGCCTTTGCGCATGTAAAAGAACTATCAGGTGCTTTAATTTACAGTGCCGGGGTTTTAACAGGCCCCTTAAGCCTGTTGCCTGCCTGGCCCGCAACAGCTTACTTTTACTTTGCCCAACTTACCCTGATAGCATTGGCCAACCTGCTTATTTTTGCCTGGTATGAAGTAAAAAGTGATGCGGCCGATGGGCACAACTCATTGGTGCAACACCTGGGGCCTGAAAAAAGTAAACGCCTG
>CAZXTW010000012.1:2440-23384 GCA_964643525.1 uncultured Roseivirgaceae bacterium | reverse complement strand
ATGAAGCCTTAACATGCCACAGAACTGAAATCATTATTTAACGATATGCCCTAACCCACCCGGTTACCATGCCCGAAATAAACGAAAAGCTGCATTTGCTGTTGCAAGAAACAATTTATGTTATTGATGCAGCACCCCCACCACCTGAAGCCAAGAGCTACCAAATGCCTGAGCCCGCTCTTACCGAAGCTGCTGAGCCGCCGGTTACCTATGTTACCAAAGAACAAGCCCCACAAAAAGCACCCCTGCCCGTGCACGGCAATGCCAATGCCCAGGTACTGGTAGTCATCAATGACCCCACCCATGATTTTCTGGCACCTGGCGATGCGGCCTTTCTGCAAGAAATACTCAAAGCAATTAAAATTACAATGGCCCATGTGGCGGTGGTGAACGTAGCCATATACAAGGCTGACGCCCACGATGTCTCAACTCTTTTTGACAATTGTAATAAAGTATTGGCCTTTCAAAGTGTAGACTTCTTGAAAGGCCAATTACCAATTGACGGACAACAGCCTTACTTTGTGCAAGAGGTAAACGGCAAGCAGGTAATCATGGCCGATGGTCTTGAACAAATAAGAGAAGACCGCAACAAAAAACTTAAGCTCTGGACTAGCCTTAAGGAGGTTTTCCTGAATAGCTAAATGGGTTAGAAAATAGTCTCCAGAAACGACTCTAAGGCAGGGCCTCTCAGGTTTTTGGCTAAAATACGGCCGTCAGGCCCCAGTAAATAGGTAGCCGGAATAGCAGAAACATTATATTCTGCAGCTGCATCTGACTGCCAGAACTTCAGGTCTGATACGTGCTTCCACATCAACCCATCTTTTTCTATGGCCGTTACCCAGTCTACCTTGCTTTTATCTAGTGATACGCCATAAATTTCAAAACCATTGTCTTTGTATTTATTATACATGCGTACCACGTTGGGGTTTTCAGCACGACAGGGCCTGCACCACGAAGCCCAGAAGTCAATCAAAATGTATTTACCCCTTAATGATGATAGGGGTAGCATGCCACCTTCTGGTGTAGGTAAGTTAATATCAGGAGCAATTTCACCAATGGCCAGCTTCTTTAGCTTGCTTAGCTGCCCCCTAAAGTCTGCTAACATACTGTAGTCAAGTCCTCGGGCTGTAAAGGCAGAGTCAAGCCTGGTATAAAAAGTCATGTCATCAATCTCACCCAACAAAGGCAGCAGATACAATACAGTAGGCGATGCCCCAATACGTTCAATAAAATTGAACATATCATCTCGCTGCGATTGTTGCATCAGGGCCATGGTTTGTTGTAACTCGGCCACTTTTTCTTGATCCTGTTCGGTTGATGCTTTCACAAACAACTGGTTCATTTCCTGCGCACTACGCTGAAAGTCAAGCAACATAGCCTGGGCATCCATAAAGTGTTGCGTATCTTCAGAGCCTTCTACAATCAAATCACCCTCCTGAGCAGCCCCGTCGGCATAAATCGTCACATCTTCATTAATCAAAACCAGGTTCACATACTGCTTCCCAAAAAAGTTAATCAGGTATAGAGCAGGCTCACTAATATTCACTACCTGGTCAAAAGTACCATCGGCCGCAATTTGAATAGTATCCAGCAACTCGGGCGGGCCTGCTTTGGCAGGCTTAGCAAAAATAGCAAAGGCATTAGGCACAATATTTTTCACGTTGCCTTTTATCCGTATCTGGCCATCAAATAAAGCAGCACTGGTTGCATTGCTGCCACCAGAAGCTTGATTAACGGTTTCAGCAGTTTTATTGTTGGTACACGCCCCTAGCATCAATGCTACGCTAAACAAGGCTACAAGTAATTGGGTATTGGGTCTTTGCTTCATAGCTGTATAGTTAAATGGCTTTGGCTAGCCTCATTTTTCATTCAGTACCTTTCTTAGTAATTCATTGGCCTTTTTAGGGTCGGCCTTACCCTTGCTGCGCTTCATCAGTTCACCCATAAACATGCCCACCAGCCCCTTTTTACCATTTTTATAGGCTTTTACTTTCTCAGGCATATCTGCAAGCACCTGCTCAATCATAGGTAACAGGTCGGCCGTATCACTCTGCTGTGCCAGGTTTTCCTGCTCAAGCACGGCACCGGCTGGCTGGCCTTTGCTGGCCAGTAGGGCAGGCAGCAGCTTTTGCGAGGCAACTGAAAAACTTACCTTACCTTGGGCCACCAGGCCAATTACACCAGCCAGTTGTTCTGCACTCAGGTCAAGCTGGCCTATCTCCTTATCCTCATCGTTCAGGGTTGATTTGATGGGGCCCATTAACCAGTTTGATACGGCCTTGTACTCTTCTGTAAGTTGGCATACCGCTTCAAAAAACTCAGCCATCTCACGTGTTTCAGACAATACGGCCGCATCATACTCAGGCAGGGCATACTTTTGCATCAGCTTTTCTTTCACTGCACGCGGTAAGGCAGGCATGGCAGCGCGTATACTTTCCAGCCATTGGTCTGACACCTCAACCGGGCTTAAGTCAGGGTCAGGAAAATAGCGGTAATCATTCAACTCTTCTTTGGTACGCATGCCAGAAGTGGTGCCTTTGTCTGCATGAAAGGTGCGCGTTTCAGACACTATCGTTTCTTCGCGCTCAAGCATAGCAATCTGGCGTTTTATTTCATACTCACAGGCACGTTGCACATTGCGTATAGAGTTCATATTTTTCACCTCAACCTTACGCCCCAGCTGGGTGGCCGCTTTGAGCTTCACTGAAATATTGGCATCGCAGCGCAATGAGCCTTCCTCCATATTACCATCACAAATATTCAGGTATCGCACCAGCCGCCGTACCTCTGTCAGCACTGCGGCAGCTTCCTCAGGGGTATGTATGTCAGGCTCGGTTACAATTTCAATCAAAGGGGTGCCTGCCCGGTTATAATCTATTAACGAATCTGCCTCACCTTCAACGTGAATTGACTTGCCTGCATCTTCTTCAACATGTATACGGTTAAGTTGTATGTTTCTGGCGCCAGTGCCATTGGTTACAATAGGTATGTGCCCACCTACACAAATGGGGGTGGCATCCTGCGTAAGCTGGTAGCCTTTGGGCAGGTCAGGGTAAAAATAATTTTTACGGTCAAATACATTGTAACGGCTAATAGTACTATTACAAGCCAGCCCCATTTTAATGGCATACTCCAATACCTTTTTATTAAGCTTAGGCATAATGCCAGGGTGGCCCAGCGTAATTACACTAATATTAGTATTGGGCTCTGCACCATAGGCGTTGGCCTCTGGCGAGTAAATTTTACTTTTTGTTTGTAGCTGTGCATGCACTTCTAGCCCTATCACAGGTGTGTACTTCCGCGCAACTTCCTGTATGTTTACAGTTGCTGGCTTGGCTTTTTTGCCTGATAAATTCTGAAGCATTTTATTCTTTTTCCATACCACCATAAAAACTTCTTTTGGGCTATGTTGTTCGCTTAGGTCCTTAAAAAGTATATCAATGCCAATTGGCTATAACAATTGCTGCGTTAAAGTTTTAGCTGCGCTCACCACACGGTCAAGACCTGAAGCATCTTTACCACCTGCTGTAGCAAAAAACGGCTGGCCACCGCCGCCACCTTTAATTTCTTTAGCCAGCATTTTCACCAAATTACCCGCATGCAAATCTTTATCACTTACCAGGGCATCGGCAATCATTACCGCCACCTGGGGCTTACCTCCTACTTCAGCAGCCAGCACCATAAATAATTGGTCTACCTCGTTTCTAAACTCAAAGGCAAGTTTACGAAGGGCATCTGCCGATGGCAAACTTACTCGACTTATCAATACCTTGTACCCATTTACGGGCTCAATTTGTGCATGTAAGGTCTGTTTGAGTCGGGCCACCTGCTCGGCCTGAAGGCTGTCAACTGTTTTTTGCAGCGCATTCCGCTCTTTTACCAGGCCTTCTATGGCCTGCACCAGGTTTTTTGGGTGCTTCAACTGTTCTTGTATGGTCTTAACCAGGTCAAGTTGTTTATTAACATATTGGCTGGCCCCGTAGGCCGTTACTGCCTCAATGCGGCGCACGCCTGAAGCTACTGAGCTCTCGGCCGTAATTTTAAACAAACCAATTGTACCGGTAGCAGGCACGTGAATGCCCCCGCATAACTCAACTGAATACTGGGGGTCAAACGTAACAACACGCACAAAATCACCATACTTTTCACCAAACAGGGCCATAGCACCCATAGCTTTGGCCTCTTCAATAGGTACATTTACCCTGGTGTGCTGCGTAATGTTTTCGCGCACCTTCTCGTTCACAATGGCTTCTACCTGGGCTACCTCTTCATCGGTCATCTTAGCAAAGTGAGAAAAATCAAACCTCAGCAGCTTATCATTCACCAATGAGCCTTTTTGTTGCACATGGTCGCCCAGCACCTGCCTCAAGGCAGCATGCAACAGGTGGGTGGCCGTGTGGTTATTCATTATCTGGCTGCGTTTTTTGTGGTTTACTTTGGCGGTAAAGGGCTGTTCAAGGTCATCTGGTAACTTATCAGTCAAGTGTATAATCAGGTCATTCTCTTTCCGGGTGTCAATAATGCTTATCTTTTCTTCAGCCTTCCCCTGTAGCACTCCCGTATCGCCAACCTGGCCACCACTTTCTGCATAAAAGGGTGTCACATCTAACACAAGCTGGTAGTACTCCTTCTTTTTATCCTGCACCTTCCGGTAACGCAGCAGCTGCACCTGGCTTTCAGTATGCTCATACCCAATAAAAGTAGTGTCTTCTCCGGCGCGTATTTCTACCCAGTCGCTGGTATCTACCGCAGCCGCATCTTTCGAGCGGTTCTTCTGGGCTGCCATCTCAGCCTCAAAGCCTGCCTTATCAATCGTAAAGCCATCTTCACGGGCAATCAGCTCGGTCAAATCAACCGGAAAGCCAAACGTGTCATACAATTCAAACACCGTTTTGCCTTGAATTACCTTCTTGGCCTGTAAGCCCGCTTTAATTTGCTCTATACGCTTCAGGCCTTTATCAAGTGTGCGTAAAAAGGCAGCCTCTTCTTCTTGAATTACACGTGCAATAAATGCCTGCTGCTGTGATACTTCAGGAAACACCTCACCAAACTGATCGGCCAATATGGGTACCAGCTCGTATATACAGGGCTCGGTAAAACCCAAAAAGGTATAGCCATAACGCACGGCGCGGCGCAGAATGCGGCGTATTACATAACCCGCCTTGTTGTTTGAGGGCAGCTGCCCATCGGCAACAGCAAAAGTAGTAGCCCGCACATGGTCGGCTATTACACGCATGGCAATATCAGTGCCCTCTTCAGCACCATAAGCAATACCTGCTTTATTGGCCAGGCTTGTTATTAACGGGCTAAATATGTCAGTATCATAATTACTGGTTTTGCCCTGAATGGCCATAGCCAGGCGTTCAAAACCCATACCGGTATCTACATGGGTAGCGGGTAGCTTTTCAAGGCTTTTATCAGCCTTGCGGTTAAACTGCATAAATACCAGGTTCCAGATTTCTACCACAAGTGGGTGATCCTGGTTTACCAGTTCACTGCCGGGTAGCTGGGCCCTTTCAGCATCAGGGCGTAAATCAATATGTATTTCAGAACAAGGGCCACACGGCCCTGTATCGCCCATTTCCCAAAAATTATCTTTCTTTGAGCCATACAAAATGCGGTCTTCTGGCAACAACGGTTTCCAGTAACCCTTAGCCTCTTCGTCAGCTGCCAACGCCTCAGCCTCATCTCCACCAAATACCGTTGCATACAAACGGTCGGCCGCCAGCCCATACCGCTCTGTCAATAACTCCCACGCCCAATTGATGGCCTCTTTCTTAAAATAATCCCCAAAAGACCAATTCCCCAGCATTTCAAACATGGTGTGGTGGTAGGTGTCCATTCCTACCTCCTCCAGGTCGTTGTGCTTACCAGATACACGCAGGCACTTCTGAGTATCTGCTACACGGCGCTGTGCGGGCTCCTGGTTGCCCAAAAAGTAATCTTTAAACTGGTTCATACCCGCATTTGTAAACATCAAAGTTGGGTCATTCTTAACCACTATCGGGGCAGAGGCTACTATCTGGTGGGCCTTATCCCTGAAAAATGCAAAAAATTCATTTCTTATTGATTTCGAATCCATCTAAAACACAATTTATATGACGTGGTTTCTCTTTTTTACTTATTTATATCTAAATTGCAATAGATATAGGATTTTACCGGTGTAATATTTATAGAGTTTTACTTCAGTTATTTTACTCGGTAGTTAGTGACGATATCACGATTGTGCGAAATTAGTTGATTTTGATTTTCAGATGGCAAGAATTAAGTATTATTATGACACGGAGACCTGCAAGTATGAACGGATAAAGGTCAGTTCATGGGATGTGTTCCTCAATTTGATGGGTTTCTTTGCAATCGCTTTGATTTTGGCTGCTGGCATTGTGCTCGGCTTTTATAACTTTTTTGAGTCGCCCAAAGAGGCACAACTCAAAAAAGAAGTTGAAGAGATGGAGCTTTACTTTAGCCTGATCGAGAAAGACATCGAAAAGATGAACGGAGAAATGGCCTACCTCCAGGAGAAAGATGATGAAACCTACCGTGTAATTTTTGAGGCCGACCCCATAGATGCCAACATCAGGAAAGCCGGTGTAGGTGGTGCCGATCGTTACAAACACTTGCTTGAAAAAGGTTTGTACCGCAAAGAGCTCATCATTGATACCTACAAGAAAATAGATGAATTGAAAGGCCGCATGTGGGTACAAAGTCGTTCATATGATGAGATTCTCGAAATGGCCGCAAAGAAAACCAAAATGCTTGCTTCTATACCGGCCATACAGCCGGTGGCTAATAAAGAGTTAAAGCGGTTAGCTTCTGGTTTTGGTGTACGGTACCACCCCATTTACAAAGTACGTAAAATGCACTGGGGTTGCGATTTTTCTGCCCCACGTGGCACGCCTGTTTACGCCACCGGTGACGGTGTTATTAGTAGAACCCAACATAGCAGAAAGGCTTTGGGCTATGGCAATATGATTAAAATTGACCATGGCTACGGCTACGAAACTTTATATGCCCACCTGCACAAAATAGCAGTTAAAAAGGGGCAGAAGGTTAAACGTGGCGAGTTAATAGGTTATGTAGGCAATACGGGTGGCTCAACAGCACCCCACCTGCACTACGAAGTAGTAAAAGACGGTAAAAAGGTAAACCCCGTTCAGTTCTTCTTCCATGACATATCTGATGAAGAGTACCAGAAGCTACTTGAACTGGCCACTGTAGAAAACCAATCTTTAGGTTAGAGCTAATTATTATATTGCATATCTTCACAGGGCAACAGGTAATACTTGTTGCCTTTTTGTTTGCGGTAACAGAAGCTTAAACCTCATGACCTTCAAAAGCATATGGCACTATCCAGCAGCTCTTATTGCCGGGCTGCTTGCAATTACTGGCTGTAAAACAACCCGGGTACTGCCTACCCCACCTGCCACTGATACTGTGGCGGTAGTGCCAGGCCCACCAGCCGACACCATCACTTATTATATCACAGCCGCCGGCGATACGCTAGAAACCCTTGGTGAAGAGGTAGACAAACAGGTTTTCAGGCTCATGAAAGATACGGTAAGTATTATAGGCGTGGGTGATATTATGATGGGCACCAATTACCCCGATGCTTCTTACCTGCCCCCTGGTGGTGCAAAAAGCCTCTGGGCACCCGTATTTCCGGTACTACAAAATGCTGATATTACCTTTGGCAACCTTGAAGGGGTACTATTAAACAAAGGGGGTATACCAAAGTACTGCTCTAACCCAAAGTTGTGTTATTTGTTCCGCACGCCCGACTCAATGGCAACCCACCTGGTTACTGCTGGCTTTGACCTGCTAAGTATGGCCAATAACCATGCAGGCGATTTTGGGCAACCCGGCCGTAACAACACAAAAAAAGTGCTCGATAGCCTGGGTATAGCCCATGCCGGTTTGTTAAGCACCCCCAGCCGCATATTAAAGCAAGACGGTATGATTTATGGCTTTGCCGCCTTTGCTCCTAATACCGGCACCATGAGTATTAATAAACTTGATAGTGCCAAACAAATTATTGCCCACCTTGACTCATTAACTGATATTGTGATTGTAAGCTTTCACGGCGGGGCTGAGGGCAGCAAGCACGAGCATGTAACACGCAAGCGCGAAATATTTTATGGAGAAAACCGGGGCAACGTTTATAACTTTGCCCACGAATTAATAAATTCAGGAGCCGATGTAGTGTTTGGCCATGGCCCCCATGTAACACGTGCCATAGAGGTTTACCAAAACAGGTTTATTATTTATAGCCTTGGCAACTTTTGCACTTATGCTCGGTTTAACCTGAGGGGCCCTAATGGGCTGGCCCCTATTGTAAAGGTATATACCGACAGTGTGGGGGCTTTCCGCTATGCTGAAATCACCCCCATTGTGCAACGCGGTGAGGGTGGCCCGGTAATTGACGATCAGAAACGGGTAATCAAGAAAATCAAAAAGCTAACTGATAAAGATTTTCCTGAGCACAACCTTACCATTACTGACGAGGGCCTGGTAGTAGCAAACCCTGATAATGACAAACACTAGTCGTATAGGCAACCTGAAAACCATCGTTCAACCTTAAACACACGCAACCTTTTGCCTTATAAAGAAAAAGAAATTGAAAAGAAGTATTTCTCTATAGGAGAAGTAGCCCGGATGCTGAATGTAGCCACTTCATTAATCAGATTCTGGGAAAGCGAGTTTGACATTATTAAACCTAAGAAAAACCGCAAAGGCAACCGTCAGTTCACTAAGGAAGATATTGACCATGTAAAGCTTATTTACCATCTGGTTAAAGAAAAAGGTTATACCCTTCAAGGTGCCAAAGACATGCTCAAGAACGGCCAGGATCAGGTAATGAACAACCTGACCATGGTTGAGTCACTCAAAAATGTGCGGGGCTTTCTGGTTGAACTGCGCGAAAAACTACCCTAGGCATCCTCTGGCCATGCATGAGCAAAAAGTATACGAGCTGGCCTTTGGGCATGTCAAAGGGCTGGGCAGTGTGCTGGTACGCCAGCTCATTAGCTACTGCGGCTCAGCACGAGCGGTATTTCAGGCTACTAGAGGCCGCTTACTGAAAATACCAGGCATTGGCCCAAAAACAGCCGAAAACCTGCTTCAACAACAACCCCTCATTGCTGCCCAGCAAGAATTGGCTCAGTTAAAGTCTGCTGGCGTAAGCCCCATATTTTATCTTGACACCCATTACCCAGAGCGGCTGAAACACATTGCCGATGCCCCCACCATGCTCTATTACCGGGGTGTTAATTGCCTAAATGCTCCTAAAATTGTAGCCATAGTAGGCACCCGCAATGCTACCCCATATGGGGTGGGTGTTACAGAGGCCATAGTAGAGGCACTGGCCCCGCACCAGGCGGTAATTGTGAGTGGGCTTGCCTATGGTATTGACATTGCTGCTCATAAAGCGGCCCTCAAAGCTGGGCTACCTACCATAGCAGTAATTGCCCATGGCCACAACACCATTTACCCTGACCTGCACACCAAAGCCGCTACCCAAATGCAGCATAATGGTGGCCTGCTGTCAGAAAAAAGGCCCGACGTAAAACCAGAAGCACACTTTTTTCCGGCCCGCAACCGCATCATTGCTGGCATGGCCGACGCCGTGATTGTGGTTGAAGCTGCCGCAAAAGGAGGCGCACTGATTACAGCTGACCTGGCCAACGGCTACGACAGAGAGGTATTTGCAGTACCTGGCCACTTAGGCAAGCCTTTTTCTGAAGGCTGCAACAACCTCATTAAAGCACACAAAGCCAACATATATACTCAAGTGGCAGACCTTGAGTACCTGCTTAACTGGGATCTTACCCCACAGCCAGCCAATGAACAAAAGCAGCCCACCACCCATAACCCCGAGCAGTATGCCCCTGACGAGTGGGAGCTGATACAGCTGCTACAGCAACACAACAACCAGATGCTGATTGATGAGTTGTGCTGGAAAGCCCAAAAACCCGTTAACCAGATAGCCGCTACCCTGCTAAACCTTGAGTTTAAGGGGGCCGTATCATCACTACCGGGCAAAAGGTTTTTATTGAACCAATAATTTCAATAATGCATGCGTTGTAGGGTTATGCCTGAGCAGAATAAAACCAAGTAATGGCCAAAAATTATTATGACATACTGGGGGTGCCACGCACAGCCAATGAGGCAGAAATAAAGCAGGCCTACCGGGCGCTTGCCAAGCAATACCACCCAGATAAAAACCCAGACAACAAACCTGCCGAAGAGTACTTTAAGCTGGTTAACGATGCTTACAACGTGTTATCTGATGCGTACCAGCGCGAAACCTACGACCTGAGCCTTGAGGTAGCTCAAGCCCCACCCCAACAGCCAACGGCAAGCCAGGCCAGGTACCACCCGCCAGCCTATTACACCTACCAGGCCCAACGCAGCGATGCACAACATGAATCTTATACTTACTCTAAAGAAACAAAAATAAAGGCCGGTATATTTGTAGCTGGCATTATTATTCTTGTATTTGGCTTTACCCTGGGCGTGCAATACTTTGCTGCCGAGCATTATTATCAGGAAGGGGTAGCTTTTTATGAGGCAGGTAACTCAATGGCTGCCCTAAACAGCCTTGACCTGGCCCTGCGCGATTTTGGCATGCGCAACCAGCAGGCCGCCAAAATAGCCACCACCATTACCCTGTATAAATACAACGAGCCAGAAGCAGCCCTGACCTATGCAGAGTGGGGCCTGAAGTTTGCCGAGACGCCCGCAACCAAAGCCAACTTTTATTATTGGAAAGGCCTGTGCTCGCGCAGGCTGTCGCACTACCCTGTGGCTATTTACTGCTTCCAAAAAGTAAATGAGCTCCAGCCTGGCAATGACAGTGCGCTGGTGCAATTAGGTGAAATTTATGCTTACACCATGCGCAATTATGCAAAAGGCATAGGCTATTTTAACCAGGTAAGCCCTGCCTATACCAACCAGCATGCCTCTTTATTTGGCATGGGCTACTGCCACTATCACCAAAAAAATTACCTGGGTGCACTCAACAACTTTCAGCAATACACCCAGCTACAGCCTGATGACCCACGCGGCCACTACATATTAGGGCTGTCAAAAATAAAACTAGATCAAAACAGCAGCGCCTGTGCTGATTTTCAGCGTGCTAAAGACCTGGGCATGTCAGATGCACAGGTAATTCTGTTTGAATATTGCCATAACGGTTAAAGGTGCGTAATTGAGGGCCAGCTACTACTCGCCATCTCCGCCCTCATCATTGCTAAACCTGCGGTTGCACCTTTGTCTAATCACCTCATACGCATTCAAATCACCCAATTCACCGGCCTTGCTCAAGTCAAGGCAACCCATCTCAATCTGGCCGTACTCTACCCGCAACACCCCACGCAGGTAATAGGCATCTACATTTTTGGGGTTAATCTCTAAAATTTTAGTGCAGTCATTAATGGCATCTTTATAGGCCTCAATCTGGTGTTTGGCCTGCCCTCTTTTGTAGTAGGCATCAACATGGGTATCGTCAAGGGCAATGGTTTTAGAAAAATCAGCAATGGCCCCGTAATAGTCCTGCAGCATATACTTAGTATTGCCCCGTTCAAAATAAGCCTGAGAAAAATTGGGGTTTATATCAATGGCCCGGTTATAATCTTTCATGGCCCCGTGCAGGTCTTCAAACGTTTTTTTTGTATTGCCTCGCATAAACCAGGCGTTGTAATACGACGAATCGTTTTCAATAGCCTCATTAAACACCAGCAAGGCATCTTTATATTGCCGGGCTTCAAACAGTTCCATACCCTGCAGCACCAACGCTTTTGATTTGTTTTGTGCGGCCACCTCTTTTACCGGCAACAGCAACACAACCAATATGGCTATTACACTTACACGCACCATAATACTCTCCTTAATTTGTTCCACCTTACAAAAATACTTTAGTTTACACAGCATATAACAAAAATCATGCATCTATAGTATGCGTGTAGGGTATAAAAGGTTTGTACCCTTTACAGCAGTTAGCCAAAAACCTGTGGGGCCAGCGCCAAAGCCTCAGCAATAACGGCCATATTTACCCCGTGTGTTATGCCTTTTTGTTCAAAGCTGGCCAGCATTTGCTCGGTAGCCACATTGCCTACCAGGTCATCTTCGGCCATGGGGCAGCCCCCAAACCCTTTCAGGGCACCGTCAATCCTTCTACAGCCGGCATCGTAGGCGGCCTGTACCTTTTCAGCTGCCTGGTGCTGGCTGGCATGCAGGTGCGCCCCAAACTCAATATGCGCAAAGGCTGGTATAACCCGCTCAAACAAACTGGTTATACTGGCCTTATCAGCAGCCCCTACAGTATCAGCCAGTGAAATAATACGCACCCCAATGGCATCCAGCTGTTCTACAAACGCCACTACGCCATCAGGGCTGTAAGGGTCACCATAAGGGTTGCCAAAACCCATTGAAATATAGGTTACCAGTGTTTTGCCATTTGCCACACATAAGTTCTGTATAGCCTTAACAGTATCTATAGCCTGTGCAATGGTTTTGTTGGTGTTGCGCTGCTGAAAGGTTTCTGATATTGACAGCGGAAAGCCCAGGTAATTGATTTGCGGGTAGCGCACCGCCTGCTCAGCACCACGCACATTGGCCACAATGGCCAGCAGCTTGCTTTGTGTTTGGCTCAGGTCAAGCTGGTTCACTACCTCGTCAGTATCTTTCAACTGGGGTATGGCCTTTGGCGATACAAAGCTGCCAAAATCAATAGTATCAAAACCCGCTTTAAGCAGCAGGTTAATGTACTGTACCTTTAGTTGGGTAGGTATAAACGGCCCAATGCCTTGCATGGCATCGCGGGGGCATTCAATAATTTTCATATTGGGTTGTTGTTCCTGGCGTAACAATACCAATTAACCCGCAATATTAAAACATGGGCCGCTTAAAATTTGCCTTAGGTGGTGACTGGCAGGCGCGTTTCGTAATTTAAGTTGGGTGATAGCCACCGCTCCAACTCTTCAAGCGGCATGTTTTTACGCGCTGCAATATCAGCCACCTGGTCTTGCTGTATTTTACCCAGGCCAAAATACTTAGCCTCTGGGTGGGCATAATACAGGCCGCTTACCGAGGCGGCAGGGTACATGGCCAGGTTTTCAGTTAATGATATGCCTGCTTTGGCTTCAGCATCAAGCAGCTTAAACAGGGTTATTTTTTCAGTATGGTCAGGGCAGCCTGGGTAACCTGGGGCTGGGCGTATGCCCTGGTAGGTTTCCTTAATTAATGCTTCATTATCAAGCCGCTCCTCGGGGGCATACCCCCAGTGGCTGGTGCGTACCTTTTTGTGCATCAGCTCAGCAAACGCTTCTGCCAGGCGGTCGGCCAGTGCTTTCACCATAATGGCACTGTAATCGTCATGGGCTGCCTCGTACTTCTCTACCAGGGCCTCAATGCCAATACCTGCCGTCACGGCAAAGCCTCCTATATAATCAGCAATGCCGGTTTCTTTAGGGGCCACAAAATCTGCAAACGATATGTTGGGCAGGTTTTTGGCCTTTTCGCCCTGCTGCCGCAGCGTATGGAACTCTTCCGCCACAGTGCCTCGGCTTTCATCAGCATATACTTCTATGGTATCGTAAGCGTTTGAGTTGGCCGGGAAAAAGCCAATCACAGCATTGGCCTGCAATAACTTATTGTCAATAATCTCTTTCAGCATAGCCTGCGCATCTTTAAACAATGCGCGTGCCTCTGGGCCAACGGTGGCGTCATCAAGCAGCTTGGGGTAGCGGCCTTTCAGCTCCCAGGCCATAAAAAATGGCGTCCAGTCAATGTACTCGGCTATCTCTGCCAGGGGGTAGTGCTCAAACACCTGCACACCCATTTCAGCTGGCCGCGGTGCCACGCCGTTTTCCCAATCAATGGGGGTGCGGTTGGCCCGAGCTGCTTCAATAGGAATATACTTTTTACTGCGCTGGCGGCGCTTGTGGTCTTCACTCAGCTTCACATACTCCTTCATTACATCTTCCACATACTCGGCCCGGCGCTGGCTCACCAGGCTGTTTGATACAGGCACGGCCCGTGACCCATCAGTTACGTGAATTACTCCGCCACTGTACTCGGGCGATATTTTTACTGCGGTGTGTATGCGCGAGGTGGTGGCACCGCCAATAAGCAGCGGTAAATTCATTTTGCGGGCCTCCATTTCACGGGCCACATACACCATCTCGTCAAGCGAGGGGGTAATCAGGCCGCTCAGCCCAATAATATCTACATCAAGCTTTTGCGCCTCGTCTAATATCTTATTCATGGGCACCATCACGCCCAGGTCAACCACCTCAAAATTGTTACAGGCCAGCACCACGCCCACAATATTTTTACCAATATCATGCACGTCTCCTTTCACGGTGGCCAACAATATTTTGCCAGCAGCAGTATTCTTGCTTGTTTTTTCTGCCTCCATATAAGGCATCAGTACGGCAACTGCCCGCTTCATTACACGGGCACTCTTTACCACCTGGGGCAAAAACATTTTACCAGCCCCAAACAGGTCACCAACTATATTCATCCCGTCCATCAGGGGGCCTTCAATTACCTTCAGGGGTTTACCCAGCTGCACACGGGCCTCTTCTACATCAGCCTCAATATGGTCTACAATGCCCTTAATCAAGGCATGCGCCAGGCGCTCTTCTACAGGCTTGTTGCGCCACTCGTCAACTACTACGGCAGCCTTATCTTTCTGCTTTACCGTCTCAGCAAAATCAACCAGGCGCTCGGTGGCATCGTCGCGGCGGTTCAGCAGCACATCTTCAATGCGCTCAAGCAGGTCTTTGGGTATCTCTTCGTATACCTCTATCATACCTGCATTGACAATACCCATATCAAGGCCGGCCTTAATGGCATGGTACAAAAAGGCCGAGTGCATGGCCTCTCTGATCACGTTATTGCCCCTGAATGAAAACGATATGTTACTTACCCCGCCGCTTACATGGCAGTGGGGCAGGTTTTCTTTAATCCAGCGGGTGGCATTAATAAAATCAACGGCATAGTTGTTATGCTCGTCAATGCCCGTAGCCACTGTTAAAATGTTGGGGTCAAAAATGATGTCTTCAGCCGGAAAGCCCACCTTTTCGGTCAGTATCTTGTACGAGCGCTGGCATATGGCAATGCGGCGTTCGTAGCTATCGGCCTGGCCATTTTCATCAAAGGCCATCACTACTACGGCAGCGCCATAGCGCCGCACCAGCCTGGCATGGGCAATAAATGCCTCTTCTCCTTCTTTCAGGCTAATGGAGTTCACGATGCTTTTGCCCTGTACACACTTCAGGCCTGCTTCAATGACTGACCATTTAGAAGAGTCAATCATAATAGGCAGGCGGGCAATATCAGGCTCAGAGGCTATCAGGTTCAGGAAGTGGGTCATCACCTCAGCCGAGTCTAACATGCCCTCATCCATATTCACATCAATAACCTGGGCACCACCTTCTACCTGGTGGCGGGCCACGGCCAGGGCCTCGTCAAGCTTATCTTCTTTAATTAAGCGGGCAAACTTGCGTGAACCGGTTACGTTGGTGCGTTCACCAATATTAACAAACAGGGTGTCGTCTTTAATATTCTGTGGCTCCAGCCCGCTCAGGCGGGTAGCCTTGGGCAGGGTGGGCACCTGCCGGGGCTGGTACTTGGCGGCCAGGCCGGCTATCCAGGCTACGTGCTCGGGTGTGGTGCCGCAGCAGCCGCCAATGATATTAATCAGCCCTTCTTTCAAAAACTGCTCTATCACACCACCCATTTCAGAGGCGGTTTCATCATACTCGCCAAACTCATTGGGCAGCCCTGCATTGGGGTGGGCACTCACATTCACATCAGCAATGCGCGAGAGCTCCTGCAGGTAGGGCTTCAGTTGGGCAGCCCCCAGGGCGCAGTTCAAGCCAACGCTTATAATGGGCGCGTGCGATACCGAGTTCCAAAAGGCCTCTGTGGTCTGGCCCGACAGCGTGCGGCCACTGGCATCGGTTATGGTGCCCGATACCATAATGGGCAGTTCATTGCCGCTGTCTTCATAATATTTCATAATGGCAAACAGCGCTGCTTTGGCATTGAGCGTATCAAAAATGGTTTCTACCAGCAACAGGTGGGCGCCCCCCTCTACCAGCCCCTTGGTTTGCTCATAATAGGCATCTACCAGCTGGTCAAAAGTGATCCCCCTAAAGCCGGGGTTGTTCACATCGGGCGATATGGAAGCGGTTCTGTTGGTAGGCCCTAATGAACCTGCTACAAAACGAGGCCGGGAAGGGTCTTTGGCAGTAAAGGCATCACAAGCTTCGCGGGCTATCCTGGCCGACTCGTAGTTGAGCTCATACACCAGGTGCTCCATGGCATAATCGGCCATAGCTACAGATGTGCCACTAAAGGTGTTGGTTTCTAAAATATCAGCGCCAGCCTCAAGGTAGGCATCGTGTATTTCGCGTATTACATCGGGGCGGGTAATAGATAGCAGGTCGTTATTGCCCTGCAGGTCTATCGGGTGGTCTTTAAACCGGTCGCCTCTGAAATCAGCCTCTGTTAACTTGTAGCGTTGTATCATGGTGCCCATGGCACCGTCTAATACCAATATTCTTTTTTGCAGAATATCACCAATAGTAAACTCGTTCATGCACGTTTACTCCAAAAGGTTATAAATAAAAAAGCTTATCTGGGATAGTGAAGTCTGATGGGAATTCACTTATCTATCCCCCTACCAATACACTTATTAGAACATATAAGTGTGGTATGGGTGGGAATTAGCACCTTGAACCGCTCAGGTTGCTAAGACATCAACGGGCCCAATCCCTCCGTCTTTCATGATAAGCATTAAACAAAATTAGTTGATATCAACGAGATAACTGCATGTTTTCACACGAAATATTACCTGTAGCCAATTATTTATCGCATTCAACAACCATTGTATTAGCTTTGTACCCTTTACTGGCATCATTTACAGCCAGAGTATACCAGAGTTAAAGCACCAACACCAGTGAGGCTAGCAGCGATAGATATTGGCTCAAACGCCATCCGTTTACAAGTCAGTACGGTATTACACTACAACAACGAGGTTTCGTTTAAGAAGTTAGAGTATGTCCGTTTTCCGCTTCGCTTAGGGCATGACGTTTTCAATACCGGCACTATTACAACGCCCAATTGCGAAAAGTTCCTGAAGTTAATGCATGCCTTTCATTTGCTTACTGAGCTGTATGAGGTAAACCAGGTAATGGCGGTGGCCACCAGTGCCATGCGCGAGGCCGAAAATGGGGCTGCCCTGGCTGCAGCAGCCAAGGTACAGGCCGGTATTGAGGTAAACATTATTGATGGCCAGGCCGAAGCTGCCATGATTGGCCGCGCCCTGGTAAAGCATATTGATAAAAAGCCCCACCTGCATATTGATGTGGGCGGGGGCAGTACAGAGCTCAACCTGTACATTAACCGGCAAAAGCAGGCTTCGGCCTCCTTTAAGCTGGGCTCAGTTCGCCTGCTTGAACATGAAGATAAGCAAGAGGCTTGGGATGCCCTGCACCAGTGGGTAATTGCGCACACCGCCTCTATTCAAGAACCAATCAAGGCCATTGGCACCGGCGGCAACATTAATAAAATTTTTGAACTGGCACAGCCCAAGGCTGGCAAGCGCAAGCAGCAGCGCCTGGGCTACCAGGAGGCACGTGCCATGCAGCAATACCTTGAGGGGCACACCCTTGAGCAGCGCATTAACCAGCTACAGCTTAACCCCGACAGGGCAGATGTAATACTGCCTGCCTCAGAAATTTACCTGAGCGTAATGCAGTGGGCGGCCAGTAAAGAAATGGTAGTGCCAGATGTGGGCCTGAAAGACGGCATGATGGTGCACATGTATGAGCAACACCTGGCCCAGGCCTCAAAATAAGCGTATGTCAGTCAGGTCATCGGCAGCTACATGGTAAAATTCTTCATGTACATTAAATGGCTGGCCCTCACCATCAATCTTTTTAAAGTAATTGCCGTCTTCATTCATAATGTAGGCATTGACATTATCCATGAGGTTGTAGCGCAAAATATTAATTGACTGGCGCTTCAGCAGGTCGTCAGTAATTAAAAACAATGACTCAAGCCTGCGGTCAAAGCTGCGCACCATTACGTCTGCACTACCGCCATACACCATGGGGTCTCCATTGTTATGGAAGTAGTATATGCGCGAGTGCTCAAGCAGTTCACCTACAATAGAACGTACTTCAACATTTTCGCTCAGGCCCTGGCGGCCCGGCCTGAGGCAGCACATACCACGCACCACCAGGCGCACCGGCACCCCTGCCTGGCTGGCTGCATACAACTCGTCAATGGTTTTTTTGTCTTGCAGCGAGTTTATCTTAATCATAATGCCACTGGGCAGGCCGTTTCTGGCATTTTCTGCCTCCTGCTGTATCAGCTCGGCCAGCTTCTGGCGCATATCACGGGGGGCTGTAATCAGGTTTTTATAGCCCGAAGGCATTGAGTGGCCGGTAATGACATTAAAAAACTCTGAAATATCTTCAGCATACGATTCATTGGTGCTCAGTATGCCCGTATCAGTATATAACTTGGCTGTACTCTCATTATAATTACCGCTGCTCATGTGCACGTAGCGCGTTACCCCATCGCCTTCTCTGCGCACAATTAACAGCAGCTTGGTGTGCGTTTTGTAGGTGCTTACCCCATATATTACAAAGCAGCCTGCCTTTTGCAGGCGCTTGGCCTCTATCATATTATTTTCTTCATCAAAGCGGGCCTTCACCTCAAACAGTACTGATACATGTTTGCCATTTTCGGCCGCCTTCAACAGGGCTGTCACAATGCGGCTGTCAGATGCCAAACGGTATATGGTAAGCTTAATAGATAGCGTGTTGGGGTCTTCAGCCGCGCTTTCAAGCAGCTCAAGCAGGGGCTCCATATTGTTGTACGGGTGGTGCAACATAATGTCGCGTTCCTTCAGCAGCTCAAAAATATTTTCTGTAGTGCCCTGCGGCATGCTTATGGGGGGCACGGCTGGCGGCAGGGCGGGCATACGCCCCTTAAACTCAGGGTGCTTCAGTATTTGCCAAAAGCCGGTGTAGTCAAACACATTCTCTTTGTCAATCCTGAAAATATTATCTTCACCAATATCCCAGCGTTCCAGCACCTGGCGCATCAGCCAGGGGTTTGGCTCGGCCTCAATTTCAAGGCGCACCACCCGGCCCGTGCGGCGGGTTTTCAGCTTGCGGCGCAGCTCTTCCAGAAAATCAATATCTTCTTCATCACTCTCCTCAAGGGTAAAGTCGCCGTTTCTGGTAATGCGCAGCGCGTCGGTGCTAATAATCTCTATATTTCTAAACAGGCGGCCAATAAAATAGCGTATCAGCTCTTCAAGAGGCACAAACAGCACCAGCCCATCACGCACCACCTCGTAATAGCGAGGCAGGTTTTTGGGTATCTGCACAAACGAGAGCTTGTTGTTGTCTTTCTTATCGGCAGGGTCGTGTGTTACCACGCCCAGCGTCAGCACCGTATTCATTAAAATCGGGAAGGGGTGGTAGCTGTCACACACCATGGGCGTAAGCATGGGGTGCACCGTTTTATTAAAATACTGGCTGGCCTCAGTACGCTCGGCATCATTCAGCGCATCAATGCCCACTATCTGGAAGCCGTTTTCTTCAAACAGGGGCTTCAGGTGCTGCTTATACAGGCTTTTGCTGTCGTAGGCAAACTTCTGTATTTCTTCAAGCAGCTTATTTTTAAAAGGTATTTCGCGCAGGCCCGAAAAATCAACCCGCTCTTTAGAGTAATCAATATAATTGTACAAGCTGCCCACCCTGATCATAAAAAACTCATCAAGGTTTGATGCCGTAATAGCCAAAAACTTAAGCTTTTCAAATACATTGCGCTTTTCGGCCAGGGCCTGGTCAAGCACCCGGTAATTAAACTTTAGCCAGCTCAGGTCACGGCCAATGTATTTGCTGTTTTCTATTTTTGCATTATAGCTGCTGCTCATGTGGGTATTTCAGTTGTTTGATGCCAAAGAAAAAGGGCCCGGGAAGTTTTCATACTTATCTCGGACCCCTCGGGTAAAGTTACGAACACAATCGAGTTCTTAAACGTCTACATTGGCATATTTTGCATTGCGTTCAATGAAGTCTCGGCGGGGGGCTACCTCATCGCCCATCAGCATTGAAAACAGGTGGTCGGCTGCCGCGGCAGATTCAATGGTTACCCGCTTCAGGTTCCTAAAATCAGGGTCCATCGTCGTGGTCCACAGCTGCTCAGGGTTCATCTCACCCAAACCTTTGTAGCGTTGCTGGTTCACATTTTCTTCTTTGCCCTGCCCGGCCAGCAAGGTTACGGCTTCCTGCCGCTCTTCTTCAGACCATGCGTAGCGCTCTTCCTTTCCTTTTTTCACCAAATACAACGGTGGCTGGGCTATGTACAGGTAGCCGTTTTCAATCAGGTCGCGCATGTACCTGAAAAAGAAAGTTAAAATCAATGTACGGATGTGGCTGCCGTCGACATCGGCATCGGTCATGATAATAATCTTATGGTACCGCAGCTTGTCCATATTCAGGGCCTTGTCGTCTTCGTCAGTGCCAAAGCTCACACCAAGGGCCGTGATCATGTTCTTAATCTCTTCGTTGTCGTATATCTTATGCTCCTGGGCCTTTTCTACATTCAGTATTTTACCCCTCAGGGGCAAAATGGCCTGAAAGTTCCGGTCACGGCCCTGCTTGGCCGAGCCCCCTGCCGAGTCACCCTCTACCAGGTACAGCTCGCAAATGCCGGGGTCGGTGCTTGAGCAGTCGGCCAGCTTACCAGGCAGGCCGGTACCGCTCATTACGTTTTTGCGCTGCACCATTTCACGCGCCTTGCGGGCGGCATGGCGTGCCTGCGCAGCCAGTATCACCTTGCTGATAATCTGCTTGGCCTCTCTGGGGTTTTCTTCCAGGTATATCTGCAGCATTTCGCTCACGGCCTGGTCTAC
>CAZXTW010000012.1:0-2415 GCA_964643525.1 uncultured Roseivirgaceae bacterium | reverse complement strand
CCCATCACCTCACTATTGCCCAGCTTGGTTTTGGTTTGCCCTTCAAACTGGGGCTCGGCCACCTTTACTGAAATAATAGCCGTAATGCCTTCGCGAAAATCATCGCCGTTAATCTCAATCTTTACCTTTTCAAGCTGGCCGCTTTTATCGGCATAGCCCTTCAGGGTACGGGTCAGGGCACGCCTGAAGCCCGCTACATGCGTACCCCCTTCGTGGGTGTTGATGTTGTTTACATAACTCACCACATTTTCAGAGTAGCTGGTGTTGTAGCTCATGGCCACCTGCACAGGTATGCCATTCTTCTCGCCATCCATAAACACCGGGTTGGGTATCAGCTTTTCGCGGGTAGAGTCTAAAAACTCAACAAACTCACGCAGCCCCCCTTCAGAGTAAAACTCCTCTTCAGCGGGGTGGGCATCTCCGTTTTGCTCGCGCAGGTCTTTCAGGCGTATGGTAATGCCTGCATTAAGGTAGGCCAGCTCACGCAGCCTTGAGGCTATGGTCTGGAAGTTATATTCCAGTACAGTAAAAATCTGGTCGTCAGGGTTAAAGTGTACCGTAGTACCGGTAATGTCGGTTTCGCCCACCACCTTTACATCATACAAGGGCTTGCCCCGCTCATATTCTTGCCTGAATACCTGCCCTTCGCGATTTACCGTTACGGTCAGGTGGTCAGAAAGGGCATTCACACACGACACACCCACGCCATGCAAACCGCCCGATACCTTGTAGGTGTCTTTGTCAAACTTACCACCCGCGTGCAGTACGGTCATCACCACCTCAAGGGCCGACTTCTTCTCTTTGGGGTGCATGCCTGTGGGTATACCCCGGCCGTTATCAGTAACCGTAATAGAGTTGTCGGGGTTAATGGCCACATCAATTTCTGTGCAGTAGCCTGCCAGTGCTTCGTCAATTGAGTTGTCTACCACTTCCCAAACCATATGGTGCAGGCCTTTCACGCCTACATCGCCAATATACATGGCTGGTCTTTTCCTTACTGCTTCAAGGCCTTCCAGTACCTGGATGTTGCCCGCCGAGTAATTGTTTTGGTTATTCTCGCTCATATGTGCTTTCTAACAAAAAGGCAAAAATACTATAAAATTGTGATAATAAAGGGTGTTTAACTGAATTTCACAGGCTGCTTTTCAGTGGGTTAATAACCCCTGCTTGTTGTGTTAGTGATGGTGTTTGTTGTGGGCTAAACAGCAGGCCTGGCGTACCAGAAAAGTGCAAATACAGCCCCATGGCACGCAGGGGCTAAGCAGGCGTGAATATGGTAAAAATATCAGTAATTTCCTACACTTAACATCACCAAAGTACAGGCCTCAACTACCTCAATGCCCTGCTGCTGCGCCATTTGGGCCAGCTCGTGGTTTTCAGTACCTGGGTTAAAAATAATGCGGCTGGGCTTTAGGGCCATCATATAATCATACCATTCAGGCTGGTTGGCAGTGCCTATGTACAGGGTAAGGGTGTGTACATCAGTTACGGGGGGCTGCTGGCGCAGGTCTTGTATGGGCTGCCCGGCCACCTGCCCCCGCTTAATGCCTACGGGCACAAAGTCAACGCCAGCCTCGTGCAGGCGGTGGGCGGCCAGGTAAGCATAGCGGCTGGGGTTGGTGGTGGCCCCTAAAACAACTGTTTTTTTCATGGCTGTTTTCAGTCAATAAGTTTGCCCCAGGCGGGGCATCCAACAAACAACCCCATTAGCAGGCCTAAGGTTCGGCTGTGGGGGGTTAAGCTATGCTGGTGTCGGCCACATTACAATGCCGGGCGGCCAGCATTTCGGCACAGCGCTCGCCATCAATAGCGGCAGATACAATGCCCCCGGCAAAACCTGCCCCCTCGCCGCAGGGGTACAGCCCCTCTACGGCAATGTGCTGGTACGTCTGGCGGTTGCGCGGTATCCATACGGGTGACGAGGTGCGGCTCTCTACCCCCACCACCTGCGCTTCGTTGGTGTAGTAGCCCTTCATTTTAGTACCAAATATGCGGAAGGCCCGCCGCAGGCGGGCGTAAATGCCTTCGGGCAGCACCTGTCCCATATCAGCCGCCATCAGGCCGGGCTGGTAGCTGGTATCGTTCAATGTGGCCGATACGCGACCCTCTACCATATCTGTCATGCGCTGGGCCGGGGCCACCTGTGTGCCGCCTGCCAGCTGGCAGGCGCGCTGCTCAACAGCCTGCTGGTAAGCCAGCCCGGCCAGGGGGCCCTGCCCGGCGTAGGCAGTCAGGTCTTGCGGCTCAATGGCCACCACAATGCCGCTGTTGGCAAAGCGGCTGTCGCGCCGCGAGGGGCTCATGCCGTTCACCACTATTTCGCCAGGGGCCGTGGCGGCGGGCACAATAAAGCCACCGGGGCACATGCAAAATGAAAATACCCCCCGGTTGCTGTTGTTGTATGATACCTGGGCC
>CAZXTW010000011.1:1019-23666 GCA_964643525.1 uncultured Roseivirgaceae bacterium | reverse complement strand
TACCAAATGAGCCTGAAGCACAAGCGCGACTACTACAACCGCGAGCACACCATCAGGCAGGAAAGTAGGCAGGAAGGGATTCTGGAGGGTAAGAAAGAAGGTATTCTGGAAGGCAAGGAAGAAATGATTGTGTCCATGCTCAAAAGGAATTACTCGGTAGAAGAAATTGCACTGATAGCCAAATCTACTGAACAACATGTTCAACAGGTGAAAGAGAAACACCAACTCTAAATAAGGCCTCAAACCCGACGCTGTGCCCCTTTTCCCTCACCGTCTATCCTGAGCCTGCCACTGTGCTCCCGGCTCTAAACCACGTCTATCCTGAGCCTGCCAGCCTGTCCCGCTGTTCGGGGCCTGTCCCGCTATTCGGGAAAGGATCCCTCTGCTATGGAAAGCATACGCCAACTACACCACTAACCACCTGCACCTCGTAAAGACGCATGGCCATGCGGCTGTACCGTTTACAATAGTCCTTGAAAGTGCAATAAAACAATCGCCCCCTGACTACAGCCAGGGGGCGCTTGTGTTAAGGGTAGGCTACCGGTTAGCGGTAGCAAAAGGTAAACTAGAGGGTTAAATCAACGCTGCGTGATGAATTGCCTATTGAAACAATGGCAATATTGTCGCAGGTGCCATCGCCATAATCAATAGTCATGGTGGGGCGGTTGTTGATGGTTAGCTCTTGCACGCCGCTAACCGGCACACTCACCTCTTGCTCAGCACAAGCAAACTTAATCAGAATGGGGGTGGTAATCTGGCTGCTGAACGCGGTGCCATCTACTGACCCGTTAGATGAGCCAGAGTAGCTAAAGTCAATATCAAACAGGCCCTCACTACCAAAGTCAAACATAAAAGTTGAAGTCTGGTTTAAAGTAACCGTGCTGCCAGAAGCCTCTGTAAATACACCATTGCTAATGGTATAATCATAAGAAAAAGATCCGTCTTCGCTGGTCACCACATTGCTGGTGGTAATGGTACCGCTTACAGAGCTGCCGTTAGAGGTAAAATTATCGAAAGTCATCACAAAGGTAGAGAAGCCACTCTCACCCTCAAGGGTAACTTCATACAGCATACGGCCGCTGTATTCGTTGCCAAACTCATCGGTACAGCCAGTACCAAAATCAATTACATAGCTAATGCTGCCTGCACCAATGTTGGTAGTTACTTCGCCACAGCTTTTGGTACGGCCGCCATTATCGGCATCAATGGCTGTGTTGGCTACATCGTCAAGGGCCAGGAAAAGCCCCTGTACCTGCTCAATTTCCTGAATGCTTTCTACATCAGCATCAGTTACCTCTTCAGGGCCAGTCACATCAGGGCCTTCATCATCGCCACAGCTGGCAAGGCATACAACCAAAAAGGCAAGGGCAAAGAGTAATAAATTCTTCTTCATGAATGTGTTATTGTTTGAATAGTATAAAAAATAGTCATGTCGTTTAACAGAGATACAAATTTAGCCAATCATTCAATGAATGGCTCGGTGTGTATTTAATGCTTTGACACACAATAGGTAACCCATAGTTGGGTAGCCAGGTAATTCTTACTGAATTGTACCAAAGCAAGTACCTACATTTTTAATCGCCAACTTGTCTGGCCAATAAAAAGTTCGCTTATGCACAGTTAGTTCGATCATTGTTCGATTTTAGAAAGGCAGAGGAAGGCCTTATTGGTGCAGGAATGAAAATATAAATATTATTGGATTGTAATTGGAAATATAGTCTAATAAGGATATTATTACAGCTGATTAGGTTTAAATAAATCAAAATTCACAACAAAATTCTTTTAGTTGGCAGGTTTGTTGGATAATCTATTAATAACATAAATATGCGGAATGTGCTATGGCGTTAATTGTAAATAACCTGATAACAAGAGGCATGAGTGGCCGCTATGGTAAAGTGTTGGTATTTAAGCAGTATAGTGGTAAAACAGTGGCCACGGCCTACCCTAAGCCTACCAAAAAGCCACCCACACCATTACAAATTGCAAGACGACAAAAGTTTACAAAAGCTGTTGCCATGACCAGGCTGTGGTTAAAAAACCCCAACCAAAAGCAGCTTTTAGAGCAATTGGCTGATCATTGGGATTCACTGAGTGCCTACCATGCTGGTATTAAATATTTTATGCTTGATATGCCACAAGTGCTTCAGAAAACAAATGTAACCCTAGAAGTAAACGCTCATCAAAGCCGCCAATCACTGGTAAATCCACAAATACCAGAGCGACAATTAGTGAGGCCGGCCACCAGAAAAAGCGATTTATATGCATCACTGGTTGGATATTTTTATTAACTCACCAGCCCTCAATAGCTTTATTGGCAGAGGTTGATAGGCTAACTCCTTAATAATAGTTTTCTTACCTGCTTTTTGCTGCTTAGGCTTTCTTCATAAACAGCAGTGAATGCCTGGTCAACACAATTGCAGCATGTGGTTTGTCTGTACCCACTTACTGAGGTGGTGGCTGCTAACCGCGTAAGCTCATGAGTCGCCCCAACAAGCAAACCGCCAGCCAGAGCAAGGCACCCTAAACGGTAGGTGGCCGGGTGGCCCACTTTGTGTTTGGGGTGTTGTGCGTTTTTGTATGGCCTGTGGCCTGCCCTGCCCTTTTATTGAGGTAAGTGAAGCATATTACTGAAAAAAGTAAGTGGGGTGCGAGGGGTTTTCATTGAAGTCACGTCTAAAGGTTACAATCATTAAATATGACAGATATGAAAATGACAAAACTTTGTTTGCTGGCGCTGTTGCTTGGCGGAGTTGTATGGAGCTCTTGCGACAATGATGACCCTAATGTTGACCCCGGCAATACCACAGCAGAACTTCATGTAGCCTTTGAAGCGTTTGACCCTGACAACCTGACCATTTTTCTTGATGGAGATGAGGTAGTGATTGAATCAAACGGCTTACCCAACCATACCTCCCCCTATTGGTCTAACACAACTGAGCGTACCCTTGATGGCATCACTACGCCAGCTGCCTCAGCAAACCACCCGTTGTTTGTGGCCCCTACAGTAACCACTTTTGATCAAATGGCACCAGGTAACATTGATAACTTCAATGGGTCTTTTTCACTTCGGGTACCTGCCAACCCTACGGTGGCTTCCGTTTCTTCAGCTACTGGCTTAGGCCCCATAGGCATAGCTGTTAGCGGGGCCATGATTTACAATGATGAAGAAGGCCCCAACGTGCCTTTAGATCGGGCGGTAGGGTCATTAGATTATTCTGGAGCGCACACCGGCCCTCAAAGCTATCACTACCACCTTGAACCTACCGCCTGGACGCAAGACGACGGCAACCTGGTAGGTATCATGGCAGATGGGTTTTTTATTTACGGGCGCAGAGATTATGATGGCAGTTACCCCACAGATTTAGATGCTTCTGGTGGGCACTTCGGCCCCACCCCGCATAACCCTGATGGTGAGTACCATTACCATATTCAAAATGACCTGTACCTGAGTACCTACTACATCATTTTTCCTGGCGATTACCAAGGCACACCCAATGCAGTTATGTAAAGTGTTGATAGCCCTGGTAGCATGCACCATGCTAAGGTGTGGCACTACCGGTGGCAACCAACCGGTAGCGGCACCCTGTGCTGTTAATTTGGCAGGTACAGTCATTACAAGTGACTCTGTGTATTTGAACCGTGCCCTGGGCTTAGTGTTTTATCAAGGTTGTGTATTTACAGGAACCGTAACATCCAGGTACAGCAATGATACCATTGCTGCTTCAATTGATTATGTGTTGGGCAAAAGGCATGGTAGTTATCAAAAATGGTTTGAAAATGGTAGGTTGAGCTACAGCACAAACTATGTAAATGGTAAGCAAAATGGCAAGGCAACCTCATGGTGGAGGAATGGAAACATAAGGAGTGAGGCACACTTTGTTGCTGGCGTGCCTGAGGGTGTGCAAACTCAGTATTATCAATCAGGCAGTTTGTTTAAGAAAATGCACCTGGTTAACGGTAAAGAACAAGGCCGCCAACAGTCATGGAGGGAGAATGGAAAGCTGTACAACAATTATGAAGCTAAAAACGGAAGAGTATTTGGGCTAAAGCGCTCAAAACTATGCTTTAAATTAAGTGACGAAAATATTGTATTCAATGAATAAGGTAACGTACATAGCAATTTTAATTGCGCTGGCTGCTTGTAGTTTAAACGAGAATAACGGCAGCAGGGTAGCCGAGCTGCCCTATTACAATGAAGCCACCTTTAACGCCATTTGGTTTGAAAGTGATGACAGTGTGCCGGCAGACTTTCATCAAATACCCAGCTTTTCATTAATTAATCAAAATGGGGCGTTGGTGACAGAAAAAGATGTTGAAGGGAAAATATTTGTAGCAGATTTTTTCTTTACCTCCTGCCCGGGCATATGCCCTAAGATGACGAATAATATGGCCATTATTCAGCGTGAGTTCTTAGATAAAGCCGATGTTGTTCTTTTGTCGCACTCAGTTACCCCAGAGTATGACAGTGCGGCTATTTTGAAAGCGTACGCTGAAGCAAAGGGCGTAATAAGCGGTAAGTGGCACTTATTAACCGGTGCGCGTGCGCAAATTTACAACTTAGGCAGGAACTACTATTTTGTTGAAGAAGATTTGGGGTTAGCCAAACACCCTGATGATTTTATCCATACAGAAAACTTTGTATTGATTGACAAAAAAAGGCGCATCAGAGGTATTTACAATGGCCTTAACAAAACAGCTGTCAACCAGCTCATTGCTGATATTAAGGCTTTGCAAAAGTCTTAATATCAGCCAGGGGTAAACCTTTTGGTCGGTGCCGGTCAGCCTATCGGCCAGGCGGCCTGTGCCTATTAGGAGGGGGGCCACCCGGGTGGCTGCCACTGATTAACGGAATCAGCTCTTTTAGCATGGCTCTAAAAGCAGGTAGCTGTTCTTTGGTGCATAAAGCCTCTATTTCTGCAAAGTGGTTATAGGTAACTGTTACCTTCTCAGCATACAGCGCTTTTATTTTTTCAAGTAGCGTTTGCCTTACCGCTACTGCTTGACTTTCATTTATGAAGTATTCAATAATAAGGGCCTGCTGCTGTTTATCAAGCATTTTAACCTGCGCTCGATGTATGCCCGCCAACTCAATAAATTGTGATTGTTGTGCCTGGTCCAGTTGAAGCCTATCACTAATCTGTACCCTCATATCTACAGCCTTTGGTGGTGATGGCCTGCCTGAAAATAATAGAGCCGTCAACAGAACATTAATAACCAGCAAAAGAAAAAACCCCCACTTATATATTTGACTGTTCATTTTAGTATAAGTTAAAACTGGAATTTAAGGCGTATGCAGGAGGTGCCTGGCTTTCCGGCTCATGCATCAAAAACCTATCTGCCACTACATATGCGTTTGAACAAACCACCAATGCAATTACGGCTGCTACAGCCACCCAATACCTGCCAGGTTTTTCAATAGCCTTTTTATGGGCTATGGTATGCTGTATTTTAGCAAACACACCTGAAGGTGCCTGTGCCCGCTTACTGGCATTCACACTGTTAATTATTTCATGAATACGTTCTTCCTTCATACTTGTGTAGACGTTATATTGTACTAAACCCCTCGGCCTAAATCGTATTTTTTCAGTTCTTTTTTCAAACTACGTTTGGCCCGCCCAAGAAGAGATTCAACAGACTTTATGGTTGTTTTCATAATGGCTGCTACCTCACTTTGTGGTAAACCTTCAATTTGAGTCAAAATAAACGCCGTTTTTTGGCGTTCGGGAATCACCTCCAGGGCCTTAAAGAGCAGCCGGGCATCTTCTTTATGCTCTAGCTTAATGCCTGGGTGATCAAAATCAACTGGCTCAAGGGTTGCCTCTTTCGCCGCTTTCACATAAATAGATGTGAATATACCCTTGCGCTTTGCTGCGTTTTTCTTTCTCAAAAAATCGAGCGACTTATTGACAGCAATTCTGTAGACCCATGTACTGACAGACGAATTGAAGTTAAACTTGCCTGCTGAGTCAAAAATCGTGATAAATACATCTTGCAGCACTTCTTCTGCATCTTCTGCATTTTTCAAATAACTGATTACCGTATTATACACATTATTGGCATAGCGCTGATACAGCAACTTTAAAGCCTGCTCGTTGTTATTCGCGATTGCCTGAATGCAGTCTTTATCATCCATTGAAGCTCTCAGAAGGAGAAGGTTAACGCCAGCAATACTATAAAAAAGCGTGGAAAAGAAAAGCGCAATTGTGGCATAGCCGTGTGCTGATCATGATTGAGATGAAGAGGCGGTAGCCAAACTAATACACCGGCCAGGCTACCTGAAGCAGCCTGTTACCCAGGCACTACCTACTTATGGTGGTCTATTCAGAATTTTTATTTAGGCAATAGTAAGTAAGTAAAAAGTGTGATTTGCAACGAAATGACTAAAAAGTTGCCAAAGGGCCTTTGTTTACACCTGAACAGCAGCTATACACAGCACACTGGTAACTAGCTAGTTGGCTGGCCAGGCCCGTTGTGTATAGGCTACTTAGTAAATAATTTGGCTTAGGGCAGGGCTATAAATAAGAAGTACAGGAATAGCACCACCCATGTAGCATTGAGGTAATGCCAGTAGCTAACCAGCAGTTCAAGCTTGAGCTTTTGAAAGGGGTTGGTAATCAATATCAGGTTTTTAACAGGGTCGGCTGTGTGGAACAGGGTAAATATAAAGGCGTAAACCATGGCTGCCAGGCCTACCAGCACATGCAACAGGTGAAAGGCCGACAGGATGTAAAAGTAGGGGCTATCACCAATGGCGCTGTTATAAAAGCCGGTATCACTTAATTGCAGCCAGCCAATAAACTGGCTAATGGCAAACAAAACGGCCAGCACCAGGGTAACGCCCAGCTTTTTGACCATGCTTTTGGGGTCATCATGCTGAAAGGCCTGCACCAGCCCTGAGAGGCTGTAGCTTGATACCAGCAACATAAGTGTGCTTACAATAAAGGCTTTGGGCATGGCCAGGGTTACTTCAGCATTGGCCGAAAGGGTAAAGGCATAACCGCCCAATATAAATAACCAGATGGCCCCGCTGGCTGCCATAGACAGGTACAAGGCCGTTTTGAAAGGGTGAATTCTTTCAATGCGCTGTATGGTACTATGAACAATCCTACGTTCCTTCTCTGTGTTTTTCCAGTTGTTTGACATACTCCCTATAATTAAGAAACAATAATAATTAGTAACACAAATACATTATGTACACCTTGTAATAGTTCACCTTGAAAATCAGTACAATGTATTAACTAAATAGCTGCCCGATGGGTTATAGCAATATAATAAATATGGAGCAAAATAGTAGGGTTCAGCCGTTGTTTAAAACGAGTTCGAAAATAGCGGAAATGCGTAAAAAATAACGTGGAATATAGACGGCAATATAAACGTTGTAATATTTCCTACCTTTGTGCATCAATTAAAGGTGAATGCTTTGAAGCTGAAAGATTTTTTAGCACAATACACTGCCGATGGGGTGGTGCAGGCCATTGCTGAGGCCATTAAACCAAATGAAGGTAACCGCATACAGATCAGGGGGTTAAAGGGCAGCCTGGATGCCGTGCTTGCCACGGCCATTTACCAGCTGAACCACCAGAACCACCTGTTTATTATGCACGATAAAGAGGAGGCCGCTTACTTTTATAACGACCTGCAAAACCTCACAGCCTCTAAAGAGGTGCTGTTGTTTCCTATGAGTTATAAACGGCCCTACCATTTTGAAGAAACTGAAAACGCCAATATTTTAAAGCGGGCAGAAATACTGAACCGCATCAACCATAAATCGCAAAAAGGTGAGCTGATTGTGACCTACCCCGAGGCCCTGAGCGAGAAGGTAATTAATAAGCATGCCCTGCAGCAAAATACGTTTACTGCCAAAGTAGGTGAAGAGGTAGATGCCGCTTTTATTAGTGAGCTGCTGCAAACGTATGATTTTGAACGCACTGATTTTGTGTATGAGCCAGGGCAGTTTGCCGTGCGGGGGGGCATTATTGATGTGTTTAGCTACGCCCATGATTTGCCCTACCGCATAGAGCTGTTTGGCGATGAGATTGACAGCATACGCACGTTTGACCCGGCCACGCAGCTGTCAGAGCAACCGGTAAAATCAATTAACCTCATACCCAATGTGCAAACCAGGCTGCTGGCAGAGGGGCGCGAGTCATTTCTGGCATTTATGCCCCGAAATACCAAGGTATGGGTAAAAGATTATGACCTGCTGGCCGATGTGATTGACAAGTCGCTGGCCAAAGCTACTGAAAGCTTTGCCGATATTATGAAAGAGAGCGACAACACCCAGGTGGTGTTAAGCCCTGAGCAGCTGTTTGAAACGCGCGATACGTTTACAACGGCCCTGGAGAAGTTTCCGCTGGTTGAGTTTGGCAACCGCTTTGTAGTAAACAGCGTGGCCCGCACCTTTGAGGTGGCCGCCAGCCCCCAACCATCTTTCAATAAGAATTTTGACCTGATTGCCGAAAACCTGCTTGATAACCAAACGCACAGCATGACCAATTGTATTGCCGCCGAGCAGTACAAGCAGATTGAGCGGTTGGAAACCATTTTTGAAGAGCTGGACCCCGACATCCACTTTGAGCCGCTGAATATAGGGCTGCGCCAGGGCTTTGTTGATAAGCACATGGCCGTGGCCGTGTATACTGACCACCAGCTGTTTGACCGCTTTCACCGCTACCAGGTAAAGAGCGGCCACTCAAAAACAAAGGCCCTGACCCTGAAAGAGCTGCGCACCCTGCAGCCGGGCGATTATGTGGTGCATATTGATTACGGCATTGGCCGCTTTGCAGGCCTTGATAAGGTAGAGGTAAACGGCAACAGCCAGGAGGCCCTGCGGCTAATTTACCGTGATGATGATTTGCTGTATGTAAGCGTGCACGCCCTGCATAAAATATCAAAATACAGCGGCAAAGAGGGCGCCCCGCCCGCCATTAGTAAGCTGGGCAGTGCCGAGTGGGAGCAGAAGAAGAAGCGCGTAAAGCGCAAGGTTAAAGATATTGCCAGCGATTTAATTAAGCTGTATGCCCAGCGCAAGGCCACCAAGGGCTATGCCTATACTGATGACGGGTATTTGCAGGCCGAGCTGGAATCGTCATTTATTTATGAAGATACGCCCGACCAGGCCACGGCCACGGCCGATGTGAAGGCCGATATGGAAAAGCCCCACCCCATGGACCGGCTGGTGTGTGGTGATGTGGGCTTTGGCAAAACAGAGGTGGCCATTCGCGCTGCCTTTAAGGCCGTGAATGACGGCAAGCAGGTGGCCGTGCTGGTGCCAACCACCATACTGGCCCTGCAGCACCACAATACGTTTAAAGAGCGGCTCAAGGCTTTTCCGGTAGAGGTCAATTACATTAACCGCTTCCGCACCACCAAGCAGGTAAAAGAAACGGTGCAGAACCTTGAAAAGGGCCTGGTAGATATTGTAGTGGGCACGCACCGCATCGTAGGCAAAGACATTAAGTTTAAAGACTTGGGCCTGCTCATTATTGATGAAGAGCAAAAGTTTGGGGTAAAGGTAAAAGAGAAGCTGCGCGAGCTGAAGGTGAATGTAGATACCCTTACCCTCTCTGCCACGCCCATACCGCGCACCCTGCATTTTTCATTAATGGGGGCGCGCGACCTGAGCGTGATCAGCACCCCCCCGCCTAACCGCCAGCCGGTTACTACAGAGCTGCATACGTTTGAAGAAGCACTGATACGCGACGCCATTAGCTTTGAGCTGCGCCGCGGCGGGCAGGTGTTTTTTGTGCATAACCGCGTGGGCGATATTGAGCAGGTGGGCAATATTATTTTAAAGCTGGTGCCCGAAGCCCGCATAGGGGTGGCCCACGGCCAAATGGAAGGGCCCAGGCTTGAGCGCACCATGCTGCGCTTTGTTGAGGGTGAGTTTGATATACTGGTAAGCACCAATATTATTGAAAGCGGCCTTGATATACCTAACGCCAATACCATTATTATTAACCATGCCCATATGTTTGGCCTGTCAGACCTGCACCAGATGCGCGGCCGGGTGGGGCGCTCAAATAAAAAAGCGTTTTGTTACCTGCTTACCCCACCGCTGATAGGGCTGACCAGCGAGGCACGCAAACGCTTAAGCACCCTGGAAGAGTTTAGCGACCTGGGCGATGGTTTTAAGGTGGCCATGCGCGACCTTGACATCAGGGGCGCCGGCAACCTGCTGGGGGGCGAGCAAAGCGGCTTTATTACTGATATTGGCTTTGATATGTACCATAAGATACTGGACGAAACGGTAACCGAGCTGCGCGAGAATGAGTTTAAGGAGCTGTTTGAAGGCACGGCCATGGCCGAGGCCGTGAAGGCCATTGTGCAGGATTGCAGCATTGAAACCGACCTGGAGATTTTGATACCAGAAAGTTATGTGGGCAATATTTCTGAACGCCTGAGCCTGTATGCCCGGCTTGATAATATTAAAACTGATGATGAGCTGGCCAAGTTTAAGGTAGATATTAAAGACCGCTTTGGGCCGCTGCCAGAGGCTGTAGAAGAGTTGTGCCAAACGGTGGTGCTGCGCTGGAAGGCCGAACGCATGGGCTTTGAAAAGCTGGTGCTGAAAAACGGTGCGGTAAAATGTTATTTTACTGCCTCTGACAATGAGGCCTATTTTACCTCTGCCACGTTTAGCAGCGTGCTGCGCTTTGTGCAGGCACACCCCCGCCAGTGCCGCATGAAAGAAACCAAAAAGCGCCTGATTTTAACCATTGACGACATTGCCAATGTGGCCGAGGCCATTGATATTTTTACAAGAATGACGGCCGTGGCCGAAAAGCAGCTTTCATGATGCAGCAACCACCACAACCCAGTAGCACCGAGCCCTCACTGCTGTGGCTTAGGCTTGATGTAGCCGGGTGGCAGCTTATGCAGGAAGCCCCAGAGGTACTACAGCTGGCGCATACAAATGGGCTGGACTTTATGTCGCTGCATTTTTTTAATGAACCGCCCACCCTGCCCCACCCAGACAATACGCAAAAGCTGCGGCGCTATTACCGCACCGACCTGCAAATGAAAGGTGGTGCCCTGATTGAGGTAGAGCGTGAAAAGGTAAACGGCAATACCGGAGCCCGCACCATTTTCAGGTTTAACCACCCCGAGAAAAAGGAGCCGGTGTATTTGGGCTCGTTGATTTTTCAGTTTAAAAGCTGTAGTTATGTGCTGAAGGTGCAAAGCCTGAGCGGCAAAGACTGGGCCCTGCGCGAACGCTTTGTGCGGGGCATGGTTACTGCCAACAAAAGCCCTGAAGCGCAAAAGGCCCTGTTAAAGAAATGGGCTGTTGACCCGTATATGAATAAAAAAACCAGCACTTATAGTTTTAACCTGTCAGAAGCGCGCGTGTATGACCACGACTTTCAAGACCATGCCCTGAGCCGCCTGCGCAGGCACCTCACGGCCATTGCCAAAGGCCTTACTTTTGATGAACGTGTGGCCACCCTGCCCCCCTACCAGGAGCAGGGCTTTTGGCAAAAGTTGTTTAAGTAAACCAACACCTTATGGCTTTAACCTGGTACCGTGTGTTTGAGAGTGAAGCTGCTGCCCAGGCAGGCATACCGCAGGGTACGGCACGGCTGGTGCTGGTGAAAGGCCGCCGCATTTGCCTGGCACACAGCCAGGCCGGCTTTTTTGCTATACAGGATGCCTGCCCCCACCTGGCCGAGCCATTAAGTAAAGGCAGCATTAACGCCATGAATGAAATTATTTGCCCCCTGCACCAGTACCGCTACCACCTGGCTACCGGCACTGAGTGCGATAACAAAACCAAAGGAGCCAAAACCTACCCCCTAAAGTGGAAAGCCGGCGCTTTGTATTTAGGCGTGGCTGCTGCTACCTAACCCGTTAATGTAAATTTCTTGCCCTGGCCGTAGCGTTAATGACAGCTCAAAGCCGGGCTGCTGTTTATTGAGCAGCTCAATGCTGCCGTGTTGCAGCAATACGGCAATAATTACCTTAAGCTCTGTCATGGCAAAATTATTGCCAATGCACAGGCGTGGCCCGCCACCAAACGGAAAGTAGGTGTATTTGGCAAAGCTGGCTTCGTGCTCAAACCGTTCAGGCTCAAACGCCTCAGCATTGGGCCAGTACTTAGGGTGGCGGTGTATCATATAAGGGCTAAAAACAATGCTGTTGCCCCGGTGTATTTTGTAGTTGAGCACCTGGGTATTAGCCATAGCTTCACGCGAAAGTATCCAGACGGGCGCATATAGCCGCATGGCCTCTTTAATGGCATAGGTGGTGTAGGTAAGTGCGGCAATGTTTTCGCTGGTGGGGGTGGCCCCCTGCAATACCCGGTTAACCTCCTGCTTTACTTTAAGCTGCTTGTCAGGATGCTTGCCCAGCAGATAAATTAACCACGAGGCGGCAATGGCGGTGGTTTCATGGCCGGCCAGGTAAAAGGTAAGCATTTCATCGCGCAGCTGTTGCTGGCTCATGCCCTGGCCTGTTTCAGCATCGGTTACCCGCATCAGGGCTGTGAGCAGGTCGTTGCCTGTATTGTTGGTTTGCTTGTAGGCAATAAGCTGTTCAATTAGGGTATTGAGTGCCCTTACCGATTGCTTGAACTGCCTGTTTTTGGCCGTAGGTATAAACAAAGGGGTGTTGATAGCACTGGTAATGCGGTTAATCATAAACTGCAACGCACCGGGCAGGTGCTGTTCAATTACCTGCCCCTGGCTGTTGAGCTCAATGCCCAGTATTGTTTTAGATATAATTCTGAGCGTGAGGTGGGTCAATGCGCTGGTTACCCCTACCTGGCTTTGTTGTTGCCAGCCCAGGGCCATTTGTTGGGTGGCCGTAGCCATGTACTGCACATACTGGGCCAGCATGTCACGATGAAAGGCAGGCTGTGCCATGCGCCGCTGCCGCAGCCAGAACTCACCCTCGCTGGTAAACAGGCCATTGCCCAGTAACATGCGCAGCTTGGTGTAGGCCAGGCTTTTTTTGTAAACCCTGTGGTTTTCGTGCAGTATTTGTTGCACTGCTTCTGGCGAATTCATAAATATTAGCCGCCGGTAGGCCAACCTGAAATGAAAGGCATCACCATATATTTTTTGGTTGGCAATTAAAAAAGCCAATGGGTTGCTGGTGTACCTGTTAAAATGCCCCAGTGGCCCAAATGACTTTACATTCAATAAGTTATTATCAATCATAGTGTTGCGGTACCAGCACCTGGTAAGGCCAGCCAGTATATTAAAATAAGTTTAAGGTTTGTGTTGTTTTACAAATTACCAGTGGCATTGAAAGTTTTTATTTATCTTACAATGCTGCGCACCTGTTGTTATGCAAGGCGAATTTATCGAGAATGTAGTAGCATTCAGCATTTGATGCATATCTTTAAGCTTTAACCGGACAAACGCTTTCAATACCTATATTGCATGCCCAGTACTACCAATATATTAATTGTTGAAGATAACCAGATAGACGTGTTGCTAACCTCAAAGCTGTTAAAATTAATAGATAAGAGTGTTGGCGTAATGCATGAAGAAAACGGTAAAGATGCGTTAACGTACCTGGAAGGCAACCACCAGTTGATTAACCTGATTGTGCTTGACTTAAATATGCCTGTGATGAACGGCATTGAATTTTTAAAGCACCGCAGCAACTCTGATGCACTTAACAAAATACCAGTAGCAGTGCTTACCTCGTCAATGGACGAGCGCGATATTGAAAACTGCGAAAAACTAAATGCCAAGGTGTATTTAGAAAAACCCATTACACTAGAAAAAGCCCGTGACATATTGGGCCTGATGGCCTGAATACGATAAAAATAAGGCAATAAAAAAACGGCAGTATCAATGAACTGCCGTTTTTGTTTATAAAAACACTATTCGTATAAAAATACAGGTTGTGGGTTCACTAGACCATTATATCTTACTTACTCAAAATATAATGATTCACAAATATAAAATTGTTCTTACACAAGTTCAAATTCTAAGAATTGTTCAATGAGAGAATCATTGACATGATCCATGATAACCACCTTCCACCACTTGGGGTTGTCGTGGTCATCTGGCACCAGCCCAAACTCTTCCATGAGCTGCATATCTACCTCAGAGTCTTTTATGGTCACAATATTCATGTGCTCTTCGTGGTAGTATTTAATTTTTCGCCTGTCAAGCTCTGCACATAATAATTTTTTGCGCTGCATAATTTTATTTACAGCTTCTTTCAGGCCTTCAGCACCATATGCCTTCAGCACCATCCATACGCTCACTGCGTTGGCTCCTGAGCGGCTGCCTGAAAGGGTATACACCTTGTTGGCCATAAACTTTGGCTCTTGCATAGAGAGGTAGTCCATATAGCCCTTTCTGATCATAAACACGCCAGTGCCATAGGGCGTTCTGAGCATTTTATGCGCATCAAGGCTTATTGAAGTTACCTTTTTATTGGCAAAGCTCAGGTTGTTGTTCGGGGCAGTAATTGGGTAAATAAAGCCGCCAAAGGCGGCATCAACATGAACCTTATAATATACCTCTTCATTGTCAAGCAGGGCGGTAATGCGGTCAATATCATCAACTGAGCCATACATGGTGGTGCCCATGTTGGCTATAAACACAAAATATTTAATGCCCCGCTCTTTGGCATCAACAAGCTTCATAATAAGTGATTCGCCCTTGATGTGCCTGCTGTACTCATCTACCTCAAGCACAAGCTGCTGTAAGTTAAGCAGGTTGGCTGCCTTGGCTATAGAGTAGTGGGTGTCTTCAGAGTATAAGAGGCCAATTTCGTGGGTTTTGGCACCGTACTTTCTTTTAAACAGGTTTTTGTAAATCCATAAGGCATGTATGTTGCACTCGGTACCGCCAGAGGCAATGTAACCATCTTGCATGCCCTGCCTGCCACCCATGATTTCTTCAGAGCATATTCTGATGGCTTCCAGCTCAAGCTCTTCGGTGCCTTTAAAAAAATCGCCAGCAATACCCATGGTAGGGCAGCCGGCGTGGTTAGAGTTTTCAATCATTGACCGTAAAAAGGGTGCATCCATTACGGCCATATGGTCAAACACATTGGGGTCAAGGGTAGATATGGGCAGCCCCATAATTTCACTTTGCCCAAAGGCTATATTATCGTCAAGCGCGTCAAAAACCTGCGCTTTTATTTCTTTATTGGTTAGTTTATTCCACTGCATGTTGTTTTGCTGATTTGAAGGTTAATAGGCCAAAAATCTGTCAATCAACTCATTGTTGACATGAGCCGACACTACAATGCGCCACCAGTGTGGGTTTTCAGCATCGTCTGGTACCAGGCCGTAGTGGTCTTCAATATGCCTGTTGATGTATTTGTTCTTGATGGCGAGAATATTCATGTACGGGTTGCGGTAGTACTCAATATTTCGCTTATCAAGTTCAAGGCATAGCTGGTCGGTACGCTCTAAAATGCGGTTCATTTTATTTTTAATGCCTTTAGAGCCATAGGCCATGAGTAGCATCCAGAAGGCCACTGCATTGGCGCCAGAGCGGCTGCCGCAAATGGTAAAATCTTTGCCACTAACATAGCGGGCCTCTTCAGTAATGGCATAGCCAATATAACCCTTCCTGATCAAAAATATGCTGGTGCCATAAGGCGCCCGCAGGCTGCGGTAGGCATCTAAGCATATAGAGCTTACTTTGCGGTTGGCAAAGCTCAGTTCATTAAACGGGTTGGTAAATGGGTATACAAACCCTCCGAAAGAGGCATCAACATGTACTTTGTAAATGGTGTCCTGATCTTCAAGCAGCTTGGTATACATATCTACATTATCTACCGAGCCAAACATATGCGTACCCATATTCACAATAACAATGAAATAGCGCACGCCTTTGTCAATAGCCAGGCGTACCTGCTTATTCATTGAGGCTTCCTGGGGCTCGCGCGTTTCGTAGTCAACATCAATTATAAAAGGACGCAGCTCAAGCAAGTCACACCCTTTAGCAATTGATACGTGCGAATCGGCCGAGAACAGTACGCCTATTTCACTGTTACGGGCATTGTACACCTGGTTAAAGTAGTTGCGGTAAATCCACATGGCCTCTATATTGGCCTCAGTGCTGCCAGTGGCCACGTAGCCATCCTGCATATCAGCCTTGCCGTTAAATATTTTTTCGGCACAGATGTTAATGCTCTCGATTTCAAGGTCCTGGGTGCCCTTAAAATAGGCTTCAGACTCATTGTCGAGTGTATGGCAGCCAATGTGGTTGGCGTTTTCAACCATGGCGCTCAGGTAAGCTTCGCCATTGGCAGCCTCTCGGTTAAACACGTTGGCATCTAACGAAGAGCCCGGCACCCCCATAATTTTGCTGGTGCTGTAAGATATGTTTTTATTCAGAGCAGAGAATACACTTTCTTTGATCTGCTCTTTGGTTAGCCGTTTCCAGTACATTTTGTTGAAAAAGTTAGTGTTTCAAGCAATAAAGAATACTTACACCTGCTTTATAACAAATTTACAAGTTTCAGTTTCTTTTATGCTAGCAAAAATGTTTTCACCACTGTATTGGAAAGTTTTGTATTGAATTTCGTGCAGGACGGAGTAACCCAGTTTATCTACGGCTATGTGTGCACTGGCCCCACCGGTAATACTGCTCACAATGGTTTTAAAGCCAAACTTTTTTGCTACCAGCTCTGTAGCAGCCCACAAGGTGCTTGAAATGCCCATGTTCTGGTATTCAGGCGGTGTTAGGCCTATATACAGTTCAAGGGCATCATCAAGTTCATGTTCAGGCTGTTGGGTGGTGGTGTACATATCGTTGAGGCTTTCCAGCATAGAAAATACCGGGTTAAGCTTTGGTGATAATGCAAACTCACTGCTGGGTACTTTTTGGTTAAACCGTTTTAGTATTACTGGGGCAATAAACTGGCCGGTAAGGGCATCGGTGGCAGCCATAGAGAGGCCGTCTGTTAATGCCTGCCTGCCTATAAACCGGGCAAAGTGTTCAAAATCTTCGGGCTGTATACCTACAGCCCGGTTAATGGGTTCAAAAGGCCCGAAATAGTTACTGATTACTTCAATACAACTTCCCAAATCCTCTTCTCTCAAGAAATCATACTTCACACCTCTGATTTCAAATGGAAGATTCATAAACGTGTACTTTTAATATTTGGGTTGAATAATTAGGGTTGTCTCTACAACTCAGAAAGGTTGCGTTCCATCAACACACACTCTAACTTTTTGTCAGGAATGCTTTGGAACACGCGCTCACCATCGAATTCAAAATCGTGGTAAGCTATTTTTGAGTGGGTAGAAAACTTAAACCTACGGCCAACCAGATTTTGCGAAAAACGACCTGATACTTCTGAAATCATGGTATGGTAACCTTTGCGTTTACCAATTTCAATCAGGCCATGCATCATGTATAAACCAAGGCCTTTGCCTTCGTATTTTTTCTTGGCGCCACCGGCAAAGGTTACACAAACCTCACCAGTAATGAAAATCTCTTTGTCGTCAATGTATTTTAACAACAGTGTATCAAGCAATGCGAAGCAGGGAATCAGGTTTTCAGGAACGAGCGCATCAGACACAGGCTCTTGAATGGCATCACTTAACAGGGCAAAGCCTGCAACGTCACCAGTTATTTCATCTTCAATAACAACACCCATGCCTGTGCGGGCTGCCTCAGCACAGCAAAATTCAGCAAAGGGGATAAACTGCTCTAAAGTGACGTTTAATGCTGCTACCATGGGTTCGCGCTGAAAACTTTCGGCGAAACAAATGGCAGCTTCTTGAATGTCTTTTTCTTGAATTACTCTGGTAACGAAACCTCGCTCTCTGATAATAACCGTACCGGCAGACTCTACGGTTGTAGTCTTAAAATCAATCATGCTTTTTTTAGTTTAGGTTTTGCTTTGGCTTTATAATCAATAATTGAATGCAAATAAACGATAAACAGTTGAGAACTCAATGAGGGCAAATGGTTTATTTTCTTCATTTCATTACATATGAAAGTATGTTTTATGCACTAAAAAGGCGGTTTATATTGGTATAGTGCAATTAGTAGAAGTTCATTATTTTTCAGAAAGTAACATGAGCAATACCCTGGCCAGCCCACCATGGCCCGGAGGCGTAACGACTAAAAATTTGCTAAAAGTTTCTGTTTTGGTAGTTGCCCGGCGGCAAGTGCCCAGCCTTGTAATGTTTGTGTGTAATGGTAACCTTCAGGTCAAACATGAAACAATTGCCTGAAATATGACAATCAAATATTTTATTGATGTGAAGCGGTTAAAATTTTGCTATTTTTAATTCAAAAAGTATTTTAGATAGATGATTGAGATACCACAGGGGGCCATTAGTATTGGCGAAAGCATTGATTCACACATTTTTTTATGTGAAAGCGATGAGTTTGACGCACCTGTGGTTATAAAAATGCTCAAGTCTGAAGACCCGCATCCCAAGCAGTTACTCCAACTAAAAAATGAATTTGAGTTTATTCATGAGGTAAATATTACAGGCGTTCGGAAAGCCCTGAAGCTTGCCAAAATTGATAACAAACATGCCTTAATACTTGAATATTTTGACGGAGACCCAATAAAAACGCTTGCTTCGGGTAAGCAAATGGGGTTAAAAGATTTTTTAAAGGTGGCCATACAAATTGCTGATACTTTAGGAAATGTGCATCAAAGTAACATTATCCATAAAGATTTTAACAGCAACAATATATTGGTAAATTTAAATGACCTATCAATAAGTGTCATTGACTTTGGGCTTGCCTCAATGGTAGACCTAAAAACTACACACCTTGGCAACCCAGAAAAACTTGAAGGTACTTTAACTTATATCTCGCCAGAGCAAACCGGAAGAATGAACAGAACGGTAGACTACAGAACCGATCTGTATTCACTCGGTATTTCCTTATACGAGATATTAACAGGAGAGTTGCCTTTTGAGACAGAAGATTCACTAGAACTTGTACATTTTCATTTGGCCAAGCAGCCGCTATCACCCCATTTGATAAACCCTAAGATACCCGAAGTGGTATCGTTAATTGTTTTAAAGCTGCTGGCCAAGAATGCTGAAGACCGTTACCAGTCGGCCTTTGGGCTGAAGGCCGACCTTGAGTATTGCTTGTGGCAGTACGAAAAAAAGGGTGATATCAATTCTTTTGCGCTGGCTACCAACGACTTTACGTCAAAATTTACCATACCCCAAAAGTTGTATGGCCGGTTTAATGAGGTAGACCTGCTGCTAAAAACATTTGAGCGCGTGAGCTTTGGCACCCGTGAAATGGTGCTGATTGCGGGTAATTCAGGCACAGGTAAATCTGCCCTGGCCAGCGAAATACATAGCTCAGTAACTGAGCGCAGGGGGTATTATATTACTGGTAAGTTTGACCAGCTAAAGCGAAATGTGCCCTATAATGCCCTGATTTATGCTTTTAATGAGTTTGTTGATATACTGCTTACTGAAAGCCCTGAGGTGCTGCTGTCATGGCAAGACCGCATACTTGATGCCGCGGGCAGTAACGGTAAGGTACTGACCGAGGTAATTCCTAAGCTTGAGTTAATTATAGGTACACAGCCCGAGGTGCCTGAGCTGAACCCCATTGAGGCCCGTAACCGCTTTAATTATGTGTTCAGAAACTTCATTAAGTGCATTTCTAGTGAGAACCACCCACTAGTGCTGTTTTTGGATGATATGCAATGGGCCGATGTAGCTACCCTGAAACTATTGAAAGTATTACTGACCGATGCCGATAGCAGGCATTTATTATTGATACTTTCTTATAGAGACAATGAGGTAAATGAGGCACACCCCTTTGCAGTAACCCTTGACGAGATATCAAAAGAGCAGGTTGAAATACAAACCATTACCCTGCAAAACCTGGGCCCGGAAGATATTAATGAGCTGATTAGCGACACACTGAACTGCGAAAAATCAAAAGCCGAGCCGCTTGCCAACCTGATTTACACCAAAACACTGGGTAATGCCTTTTTTGTAAAGCAGTTTTTAATGTCGCTGTATGAACGTGAGTTGATGCGCTTTAAGGTTTCTGCCTCTAAAAATTTTGAGAGCAAAGGCCTGTGGGAGTGGGACCTGGCACAGATACAAAATCTGAATATTACCGATAATGTGGTGGCCCTGTTTACTGAAAAAATACAGGTGCTGCCAGAAGAAATGCAAGAGGTGCTGCGGCTTTCGTCATGCATAGGCAACCGCTTTGATGTAAATACCTTATCTATTATTAGTGAGCGTGATATTCAGAGCCTGCTGCAGTCATTACATGATGCCATTATTGAAGGCCTGGTGGTGCCCCTGGGCGAAAACTTTAATTACAGGGAGTTTCGAGAAACCGATGCCGAGGGGCCAGGCAGTTTTGAATATAAGTTTTCGCACGATAGGATTTACCAGGCGGCCTACTCAACATTATCTGAAGAAGATAGAAAAGTACTGCACCTGCAAATAGGCAATTTATTGCTTGATAACTTTAGCAGTGAGCAGGTTGAAGAGGGCATATTTGAAATTGTAAACCACTTTAACCTGAGTACAGACCTGATTACTGATGCTGATAAGCGACATTATATAGCTGAGTTAAACTACCAGGCAGGCATGCGCGCAAAGGCATCGGCCGGTTTTAAGCCCGCTTATACTTACTTCAGAAATGCGGTGCAGCTAATTGGTGAAGAAGGGTGGAAAACCGAATATGACTTAACCCTAAAGGTATATTCACAGGCAACAGAGCTGGCCTATTTAAATGCTGACTTTGAGGCCATGGAGGCTTTTATAGCCATTGTGCTGACCAATGCCAAAGACCTGTTGGATAAGATTAGTACTTACGAGCTGCAAATACAGGCATACCAGTCACAGCATAAATATGTTAAATCACTTGAAATAGCCCGCAACACCCTGAATATGCTTGGGGTAAAGTTGCCTAAAAGCCCCTCTAAGGTGCATATTGTGTTGGGGCTGATGAAGGTACGTACTGCCCTGCAGGGCAAAAAACTGGCTGCATTAGATGAGCTGCCCAAGATGACTGACCCTTATAAGCTGGCGGCCATCAGAATTATGGTAAAGGCAAACCCGGTAACCTACTACGTATCGCCCAACCTGTACCCCCTCATGGTGTTTAGAATGGTGTTGTTGTCATTAAAGTATGGCAATACAGACCTTTCGGCATTTGCTTATGCTACCTATGGGCTGGTAAATATTGGTATCTTAAATAAGATTGACTTTGGGTATAGCCTGGGTGAGCTGGCTATGAAGATTACCAAAAAGTTTGAATCAAAAACCCAGCTGGTGCGCACCTCAATAGTGGTAAATATATTTTTAAAGCATTGGGTATCGCACTTAAAGGAGGTGGCGCAGCCACTGGCAGAGCAGTATAAGCTGGCACAGGAAACCGGAGATGTAGAGTGGGCGGCCCACTCGGCCCTGAACCAGACACTGGTGGCATTTGCTTTGGGCAACCACTTAGAGTCACTTGAAAAGCAGGTAGTTGCCAGGAATAAGGCCATTATTGAGTTTAACCAGGTGTCACAGCAAAATGTGCACATTATTGTGATGCAGGCCATACAAAACCTGATTAAACCTGTAGGCATGCCCTACCAGTTAAAAGGTGACTGGTATGATGAAGAGGAGGTGATACCCAAGCTGCTGGAGTCAAAAGATGGCGGAGCCATTTACTCATATTACTTTTTTAAGCTGGTACTGGCCTATATATTCAAAGAAATGGATGAGGCCCTGGCCACCCTGCGCGAGTGTGAAAAGTACCTTGACAGTGTGATCTCTACCGTAATATACCCACACTTCTTTTTTTATGACTCGCTAACCCGGCTGGGCAATTACCATAAAATGACCAAGTCAGAGCAAGATGCTGCCATGCAGCATGTATATAAAAACCAGAAAAAGCTGAGGCGGTTTAGCAAGTTTGCAGCCATGAACCACTCGCAACGCTATTACCTGGTTGAAGCCGAGCGGTTTAGGGTAATGAACAGCCACAACAAGGCCCGTAACTTTTATGACAAGGCCATAGACCTTGCCCGAAAGAATGAATACATTATAGAAGAGGCCATAGCGTATGAGCTGGCCGGTAATTTTCATATTTCAAACAAGCAAAACCGCTTAGGGCTGTTTTACTTAACCAATGCCTACAGGGCCTACCGGCAGTGGGGGGCACAGGCCAAGTTAAACGACCTTGAAAGCCGCTACCCACAGTTGCTTATACCCAATTACCAGAATGTAATTTCTAACACGAATTCAATCATGAAGTCTATCAAGACTGATGCCTCGCGTGCGGCACAGGCTTTAGACCTCAATACGGTAATTAAGGCATCGCAAATGCTATCAAGTGAGATTGTACTTGACAACCTGCTTGAAAAGATGCTGAGGATTGTGATGGAGAACGCGGGCGCTGAAAAAGGCTTTTTGATTGATAACGACCAGGGCAATTTAATGCTGCTTGTTAAGGGGGTGATTCAAAATAAAGATATTAAAACCACGCTGCTGCATAAAAATGAAGATATACCCTACCCTATAATAAATTATGTGGCCCGCACCAGGGTAAGCCTGGTACTGAACAATGCCTATAAAGACATTACCTATGGCAATGACGCCTATATACTTAAGAACAAGCCCAAATCGGTTTTGTGCTACCCAGTGTTGCGGAAGAATAAGCTGAGTTGCATTATTTACTTAGAGAATAATTTAATACCAGGGGCATTTACTACAGAGCG
>CAZXTW010000011.1:0-1009 GCA_964643525.1 uncultured Roseivirgaceae bacterium | reverse complement strand
AACATCTTGTCGTCACAAATTGCGATATCAATTGAGAATGCGCTATTGTATGAAAACCTGGAAGAAAAAGTGCGTGAGCGCACCAGAGAGATTCAAGCCAAGAATATAGAGTTAGAGCAACAGAAAGAAGAGATTATTGCGCAGCGTGATATGCTTGAGATGGTAAACGAGGAGATATCGCGCAGGAGGGATGAGATTAAGAAAAACAACAAAGCCCTTGAGCATGCCCAGGCAGAAGTTTTGCAGAAAAACAATGAACTGCAAAATGTAAACACCAACCTTGAAAATATTGTAGACGAGCGCACCAAAGAGTTAAAGGTGGCTGTGCACAAGCTGGTAGAGTCAAACAAAGAATTAGATACATTTATATACAGGGCCTCGCACGATTTGAAAGGGCCCATTAGCCGAATTCTGGGCCTGGCCATGGTGGCCAGAATGGAGTCAGACCAGCTAAAGGATAATGACAACCTTGACCGCATTGAAATTACCGCCAATGAGATGGACCGGGTGCTGGGCAAGCTAATTAAGATGCACCTGATTTTTAAAGAAGAGATTAATTATACCTCAGTAGATTTTGGCCAGCTGGTAGATGAGATTCTGGTTTCGTTAAATATCAGGATTAAAGAGAACAACGTAAATATTGAAACCGAGATTGACACAAATGCCAAGATTATTACTGACCAGGCGTTGATCAGGATTATTTTAGAGAACCTGATTGAGAACTCTATCATTTTTCATAAGGTAGATGCTGTTGAGGTACCTGTGGTGAAAATTAGTATTCATGATAGAATAGATAAAATAGAGATTTTAGTTGAAGACAACGGCGAGGGGATTGAGAGTGCCCATATGAGCAAAATTTATGACATGTTTTTTAGAGGCTCAAACCGCTCAATAGGCAACGGGCTGGGCTTGTACTTAGTGAAAAAATCTGTGGAGAAGCTTAACGGTACTATTAGTATAAAAAGCGAGCAGGGTAAATTCACTAAAGTAGCGGTTACCCTGCCCGATA